>NZ_JAILQF010000467.1 GCF_024699075.1 Butyrivibrio sp. | reverse complement strand
CATCTGCACAGTCATCTTCATAGTATGCTGCGAAGATCTGGTAGATGACCTGCAGAAGATTTTCATCGTCCTTGTGAGTCATCAGGTTTGAAGAACCATTGGTGTGAAATATACTGCCTATCAGCTTATCAAAGTGCAGTTGAACAAAATCGCTGCGCGATGGCCTGCCTAGGCTGTGTGCAGTGATTTTCTTTTATCAAAAAGGCAGTAGATAGTAAGTCCTAATAGTAGTATTGTTGTAGTCGCGAAACTTAACAATCAAACAGGATCATTACTAACACTGCCATGAAAAGAATACCATTCGCTTGTGCAAAGTACAAGGTAAGTCCTCATCTATGAGTACTGGATATCAAAAATCCCCACATTTCTGCAGGGATTTGGATATAGATTTATGAACTTTGAAAATTTAAGACTTTTTAAATCTGCTAGGGCATTTTTCTTGGACAGTTTTTGACCAGGGAAGAAGGGCATCTAGGAATTTAGTATCCTTATCATTCTGATGCTTTGGAATCTCTGACAGCAAGAGGTTGAAGTACTCGTAGGTGTTTATGGCATTAGCTTTGGCTGTTTCAGCAATGCTGAATATCATGGCACTTGCCTTCGCTCCCTTATCGGATTCCATCAGTACAAAGTTCTTTCTGGCAATGGTGAAGGGGCGTATGGCCTGCTCTGCGTAGTTATTATCCATAGGTATTTTTCCATCAGTCAGAAACATACGGAGAAATTCTTCCTGATTTAAGCTGTAAGCCAGAGCTTTGCCGATGGTGCTATTGTGTGTAACTTGACTGTACTTGAGTTTTACCCACTCAAAATAGGCATCGACTTTGTCCTGAAGGACAAGCTGACGCCGCTTTTTGCGGTCTTTGTTTGATAGGTCGTCAAAGCCATTATCCAGATGCATTATCTCAGTTATCATTGAGTATGCTTCTGCTGCTATGGAACCTTTGGCTGCTTTTACGCCTACTGATTTTATAAACTCGGCGTATGGTCGCCTGCAATGAATCCAGCAACCGGCTATTTTCAGGTCTTGTCGTTCTTTACCGAGCTTATGGTAGACCTGATAACCATCTGTGACCACGGTACCAGAGAAATTCTTCAGGAATTCTCGTGGATGATCAGCTTTTCTGGATGGCTGCCAGTCAAAGAGCACGATCGGATGCTTGGAGCAGTGAGGATTATTTCGATATACCCACATGTATGTCTTCTTGCCATTCTTTATCTTGGCCTTATCGATACGCATGCATTTCACAGGTGACTCATCAGCATGTATAACCTTACTTTCATAAATAAGTTCATGCATGCGATCGTATATAAGAGAAAGATAATTCTCAGCACTTTTGATGACCCAGTTAGCCATAGTATTGGTAGCGAGGTTGATACCGTTATCCCTGAATGCTCTTGCCTGTCTTTCAAGAGGCATTGCATTAACATACTTACCATTGATGATTGAAGCAACAAGTGCAGGAGTTGCAATGCTGTTTCGGAACAGATCAACAGGTCTTTTTGCTTTGATGATAGTTCCGTCATTGTCCTTTGATACGTATACGTGGACATGATGTTCATCAACGATAAAAGTTTCAGGGATTATATGCAGACGCTTGTATATTTCTTCTGGAAGCTCTTTGTAACCATTAGGGAACCTTTCAGCAAGTTCCTCATCGGTGAGTTTGTGGTCGAATACACGTGCCGGGAGTCCGTCAAGATCTGCTTCACGTTTGCCTTTAGTCTTTGAACGCGTATAAGAAGAGATGATGATCTCAGTGATCTCCGGTTCAGGAACAGAAGGATTCTGAGTCCCTTCTACTTCGTTAAAAGAATCGAAAAGAGAAAGCTGACCATCAATTTCTGAAGCGGCTTCAGAACGTTTACCAAACTGGCGTTGATTCATGATGCGGATCTGCTCAGTGAGAATCTCAAGCTGGCGATTGGTATCGGAAAGCTGGGCATTAGCATTATCCAGCTGAGCCTGCATAGAAATGAGTTGATCCTGCAGAGAAGCAGCTATGATAACCAGAGCTTCTTTGTTAAGGTTATTCAGTTGTTCCTCTGTTAATTGAAGCATAAAAATCGTCTCCTAAAACTATAGTAATTATAGCAAAGAGGCGGTTTTAAGGCGAATCTCACCAGAAAAAGAGATGGTGAAAATGCCCATTAATAGGAATTAATATAAGGCGATATAAAAGGTCTTGAAATGATGGTGAAAACAAAAAAGAAAAGTGCCGTGTAGAGCCTGTCATGGCTATATAAGCGTAATAAATAGCCGTGATAAGCTGTGCACAGCACCTTGAAAAAGGTGAAGAAAACAGAATTTAAAATCTCTGTTTTGCACAATAATTAAATAGTGAATCAGGCAGAAAACCTGGGCTTTATGTCGTGAATGATAGGATCAAGTGCAAAACCTTGCATTAACCATTTGAACTGTTCCGGACGAAGCTTTTTAAGTTCGTCACTGTTTCTTGGCCAGGAGAAATGTCCCTGCTCTACACGTTTATATAAGAGCAGGAAACCATCTCCTTCCCATAAGAGACCTTTGATCTTTGAAGCAGATGAACCGCAAAAAAGAAAAAGTGTGTTCGGCACAAAGAGATTTATTTTGTACTTGCGTTCAATAATGGCGGCAAGAGAATCAATACCATAGCGCATATCGGTTCGGCCACAAACGACATAGACAGCAGAGAAGTAATTAAAATCAGCATCATTAAGCATTTCGCACCGCCTTAATAATTTTTGTAAGCAGAAGTTCAGAGGTATTGTCGGTGATTTCAATGGAAATATCATTGATGGATATGATTACGGAAGAAAGAGTTGGAACTGTTGTATCAGTTGTACAACTTGTGCAACACGGTTCTTCAAGCTGAGAAGAGATGGGGATAATATCTGGAAGCTGGGATTCCACAAACTTATCCTTAAGCTTTCGCTTCCAGTAATAGAACTGATCTTTTGATACCTGATGCTGAGAACACCAATCTTTAACAGTCAGAGAACTGGATTGCTGATCACGGATAATGTCGGCCCACTTATTAAGCTTTGCCTGATGAACTATTTTTGAAGTATTCATGAAAAACCTCCCTAAATGTATTTGGGAAATCATCTCATGGATATGGTAGTATTAACAGGTACCTATGGTTGCGGACTTACATTGCATTAGATGTTGGCTTTGATTTTTTGGATTTTATAATAAAAAGTAAGAAAGCTGATGAAGATATAGAACAACAAAAAATAGATATGTTTAATAGTTGGTTTGGATTTTGTTATGGTAAAGAAAGTGGTGATATTGATAAAGAAGATGATGATTATAGGCTAACAATGATTAGACCAGATGCATATTTCCTTATGAAAAAGTGGGAGTCAGAAGGTATCGAATATCTAATAAGAAATAGTGAAGATTATCAGACGGAATGTTCTTCAATTGATGATTTAGTAGATAAATTCTATGAAAAATATGATGAAAAGAAAACAGAGTTTGTTAATGTAGATGAAACGTTACTTGAAAAATTGGTATATGGAGATCCAACATTAGATCTGACAAAAGTGGACATGGATGCTTATGATAAATGTATAGAAGTGTTAGATGCAGTAATTAGGGAGCTTAAAGGAAGTAAAGATATACAATCTTTTCGTGACTTGTGGGACAATAATATAAATCACATGGAAATGAATGACTAGGAGCTGTAGTATGAAGAAAAAGAAAGAATTACTAATATGTGCAATAGCAGTATTGCTTTTTTTATCGATACTATTTTTTTTTCATATGTTTTGTTATAAGCAAGGAAACTGGTATCTTATAGACTCTAGTGGAAATTTGGTTTCAAAGACAGGATATGAAGACTGCGTTGGCGTTATAGAAATTGAAGGAGAAATGCACTTTATTTTGACCAGAAAGAACAGATTCAGTCCAGAAAGCAGGTTCTATAGAGAAACTATGTTCGTTGTTAATAAAAACGGTGAAGTGATTTTACAAGACAGTACGGGAGAGAATGGAAATCTTAATTATGAAAATTTCCACGCTTTATTTTACAAAGGGAAAAGGATATTTCTTGATTCTAACGGACAGATCATTTTTACAGTACCGGACAATGTTACACTAGAGGAATGTTATAGTTATCGCTTGGGTATGATGCCATTTTATTATAATGATGTAGCCAATCCTAAATATGGATATATGAATATAGATGGGGAGATTGTAATTGAACCACAGTTTTCAAGTGCAGATTTTTTTTCAGAAGAAGGGTTAGCTGCTGTTAGGGATGATGAAGGAAAATGGGGATATATTGATACGGAAGGTAATTTTGTTATTCCACAAGTTTATGATTTTGCTTTGGGTTTTGATGCGGGATTTGCCTTGGTTGAAAAGGAACATGATGAATATTATATAGATATTACAGGAAGAAAAGTTTTAGATATTGATGGGGGAGTGAATAAGGAAGGATTTACATATATCAGTAATGATGAAGGAAAATACGCCTGCATTGACCTAAAAGGAAATCAAATTACTGATTACATATTTGATCACACTATCTTGTTTAAAAATGGATATGCGTGTGGATGTGTAAATGGACTATATGGCTGCATAGATAAAACAGGCGAGTTTGTTATAGAGCCATCTTTTGAATACATAGGAGATTTTTCAGATTTTGGTATTGCACTGGCAGAGGGAAAAGATGGATTGTATGGTTATATAAATATAAAAGGTGAATGGGTAATAGAACCGCAGTTTAGTAGAGCTTATGATTTTCTGGATGGTGTCGGCGTTAATGTGGTTGAATTTCCCGAAAAAGAATAGGAAATTATACACGGATTGATATGCAACGTAACAAGGAAAGATTCATTTTCAATGGATAATGATAAAAGGACATAGTAACAATGTCCCAAGGATTGATTTATTTTCATTTCGTATGAAGATGTGATTCAAGAAATGCACCTATTGAGGAATTACGTTGGATAAGCAAAATTCGAAAGATTTTTTGGATAATCAAACTTTTTGAGGGTTTGCTAAGCGTTTTGAGAGTCTGACTTAGATGGTCGGGCTCTCTTTTTGCATGAGTTTTTGAGAAATTGGGTAAACGGTAAATCATCCGTACCTTTCTGAAATTTGGCCGCGCCTGCAGGGTCAATTTTAAGTGTAAATCAACAATTGCATTTTATCATATATAATATGCATTTCATCAGATAACTAAGCGACAAATAACAAATGAGCGTAAGATTATTCTGGGATTTTGAAACATCTCAAATTACTATCAAAAAAATTCAGAGTATATAAATACTATCAAAAGGTATAGGAGCGAAACTTATGGGCAGAATAAAATGGAACCTAGAACTTCTTGAAGAAGTGAAGAAACAGCATGATGAAGCGATGACATCAACTGAACAGGTTATCAATAAGGGTAGGTCTGACCTTTCATCTATGACAGAAGACGTCTGGGAAGGCGAAGATGGAGATATGGCAAGAGAGCAGCTTCATGATCTTCTTAACAAGGAGATGGTAGAGACTTGGAAAGAACTTGATGCATGTAATGAAGCTATACAGAAAGCGCAGAAGACAGCATATGAATCAAAGAACTTCTGTAACAGATTCCCAGATATATTCCATAGCGGATCCATGCCTTCAGAGTCAGACCAGGGCGTATGTAGTGGATACCTTTTATGTGATAATGATAGCTGTTCTTCTCTTAAAGATTCTATGTCAGAAGCAGGACAGAGAGCATTAAACGTAAAGAGTAAGGTTGAATGCGCTGAAACTATAAAGTTTCCTAGTACTTTAAAAGAGGCGAAAAAACGTGATTTTGAAAATTCAAATATATATGACTTACACAAGAATGAAAAATATTATGTGGTAGGAGATTGGAGTATTACTATTCTATAATGGAGACTACAATCAAGAAATTGTTATACCTATAGGGATAAAAGGAACCATTGTAGCCCCAGCCAATTCTTATGTTGAGCAATATTGCAAAGAAAATGGCTATAATTTCCGCGTCATGACAGACGAGGAAGAAAAGGAGTGGCGTGAAAAGACTGAGGCAGCTGCAACGGAGATAACCTATCAGGAGTAGAACGCGAAGCAGTAAATCTATAAGTAGTCAGCTTTGTTTCCGAAGAATTAAAAATACAACCTCAATATATTACAGATGAGGTTTCTGAAGGTACAGAAGATGTGAGAAGCATGCATGATTATTGGGAAGAAGCTGCTCTAAAGGAGGCTACCAACAACTATGACTAATAGAAATAAATATATAATAGCTATTTGTATCTTAGTTGCGATTATTATCAGTGTATTTATAGGCTATTCAATAAAATCATACATAGTCCATGAAAAGGAAGAGGCAATAAACCAAAAGATAATGTTAAGCTGGTTTGGGTATGGTGATGAATACTCATTAGAAGCATCAGATGAAAATACAAATGAGATTAATCCAATATATGTTGAGCCAATGGAACGGTGGGAGAATGTTGGATTACTTAAGATCATGGAAGAAACTGGTGTTTGGACTAAAGAAGCATGTGAAGATGTAGATGTGTTTGATGAAGGAACCATGGAATATGATATCTTACATGGTGGATTTTCGTTTGATGATGTTGATTATTCAAAATTTGATAAAGCGATGATCAATATTGATTCTGCATTACATAAAGGGACAACAGATCCAAGGGATATGCATGATTTTTGGGAAGAAGCAGCTTTGAGGGAGGCAACTAATGCGTGTTAATAAAAAACACAATTGCTGTTGCAGTGGGAATGGATATTCGGTGTATACATATGATTTAAAAGATACTAATGGCGAAGTGTTAGAAGGGGATTCTGCTAATGAGATTAATGAAAGTATATCAGATGCACTGAGGAATGCTGCTAAGGAGGAGATAATAGATCAAAAAGCTCTTCAAGGGTACGATAAAAAAGAATATGCAAAAATGTATTTTGCATTTACAGGACATAATATAGGCAATATCGATACAGTGAATTATTACAATAGTTGTCGTATCTGCAGAGTTATTTCTTCTCGAGAACTCCATCAAAATGATGATATTAATTGCTGTTTTATTCATCATTTTGATGGATTTTCTATTTTTTAAATAGATATGAATATTTTCTCTTTTGCTCTATGATAATATCCTTAACTCTTTTCTTGATATCGTCAGAGTATATATCTGCTTTGATAAGGATATTATCAATATCTTTATCAGTAAAATTAAAATACAGATTATTGCCGTATAGAGTTTCGGACAATTCTAATTGCTCATCAAAACTATCAGAAAAAGTTTTGGGCTTAACATTTTTTATCTCATCATATATGTCTGTGTTAAGAGGATAATCCATTTTTATATCAGATAATAGCGATGCTCCATTGTCATATATAGGGCACAAACTATATCTCCCATCCCTTATCATAACTGAGATATTATGCGTATGCCTGTCTTCATTCAGAAACAGGGCATCTATAGTCAGTAATTTATTCATGTATATACCAAAGTCTTTGATTCCGGTAACTCGTTCAACTTGGTCTACTATGAATTCAAGTCTATTTTTGTGATCAGCAATTGAATAAATTCCTTTATTCAGTCCATCGCCAAATTGGTTTTTGAAAAGCCTTTCTAATGTAGTGATCTGAAACCCATTTGTAAAGTCTTTGCTTTTACATCCGGTATATGCTATCGATTTATATTTTATGCTTATAGGTTCATAGATAACGTATTCATCAGGTCTTAATGTTGATTTTATCAATAAGTTTGACACAGCATATTCAGCGAGACCTTCATATCCAAGATAATCTGCTTTATACCAGATGTCATTATTTTTCCATTTTAATTGATTTCCTTTGGATGAATTTCTGCCATTATCTTGCAGATCATATTCAAATAATTCCACTGAGTTATTTACCTGTCTATCTTTATCCAAAACTCATCCTCCGCCATTCGGCCTTCTGTCTTTTCGATGATTAAAATAGGATCATAAAATGGGATATCCAAGCGCTTTAGTTCTAGTTTCATTTTGTCTCTGCTTCTTGGAAAACACCTGGATTCAATGAATTCCTCATATTCCTCAAAATTCGGCTCGGTATTTACTCCAAACGCTCGCATCTGCGGATTATCAATGTAATTTTTTATTTTTACTTTACGGTTAGTTTCATCAATGTCGATGATAGTGCAAACCGTTGATCTGTACATGTAATACAGGCGCAGTTTCAACCTATCCTTTGGAATTTCCAGTTTCTTTGGAATTGTAAGATCTCTTTTAATAAGCTCCAGTAATGTTATCACCGGACCTGAGATTTTAGACTTTCCTTCCTCCCACCTTTCGATGGTAGGTCTGGAGCATCCCAAAAAAGAGGCAAACTCTGCCTGGGTCATAGATAGTTTGAGTCTGATATCTTTAAATTCTTCCGGGGCTAAATTGGTAGGAGTAATATATTCTCTCTTCATATCAAACACCTCCTATTGGAATAATACCATCAAAATGATGGATAATCAATCATATTTATCAATCATTATGATGGATGTTTCTATTTTTTAATGTTTGCTATTGATATGGTCTATAATAAGTTTGTTGAAGAACTAAAAAATTAGATAATATGTAATATAGTCAGCTTTTTTGAGAGCTTATGAGTGTCAGTCGTGAAGTTCAAGGCTGGCTTTTTTTATTGCTCCCCAAATGCATTTCGTCGGATGAAATGTGCATTCTGTCGGAAAACTGAGACAAGCTATTTTTTTTATTGTATAGTGAACGTGCAGTCGGCATTTAGAAGGACCCAAAAGCAATGACATTATAGCTTTGTGCCTGCATCAATAGGAATAAGACATGTATATCACCTTAGTATGAGGAATCCAAATGAAATCAGTACAGTATAGCGATCATGTCGCTTTTACAAAGTTTGAATTTGGAAAATGCTTATTGTGATTATTGATTATATAGGAAGGAGTCAGGCTTTTAATATGACTAAATATTTCAAATGGAGTGCATGGATACTAGATGCAATATTGGCTTAAGAATAATTAGTGTTTTCAAAAAGATATTAGAGATGGTGAAAAGAAAAGAAATACTAATATTTTCGGTTGAAATCTGTATTATATTTGCATATATAATAACATGCAAACTGGTTACCTACTATCACTATGTGAATGATTCGCAATTTGGATTTAATAATAATGACTATTATATTTCACAAGGAATAGAATTGTGGAACGAATATGGATGTTCTGTGTTTTTTAAAGATAAGCAGACTGAGGTTTTTGATGAACTTCAAAGAATAATAAGTGATTCAAATTTGGTTGATAGTATAAAGGTTGATACAAGGATTCTTAATTATTTTGATAGATATAGCGAAGAAGAAATAGAATCTGCAATTAATGCGTTTGTATATGGGTGCAATAATCCCAAGCATAGCTCGGGAGATTATAAATCTATCAATGATGTACCTGAAAAATTGATGAGATGTTGTAATTACGAAATTGTACAACATAGTGATATGCATCTTGGTTATGTCAGTAGGCAAAAATCCATTATAAAATTTAGAAAAGAGAGAAACGGTATGAAGAACAATACAAAAGGTTTTGTAGCAGTTCTGGTAGATTGTGTTGCTGAGTTTATAACATGGCTTTGGGGATTCTATTATTTGTGAGGATTAAAGAAATTAGAGATGAATTTTAAAAATACGTATTATTCTAAAAATGGCAAGATGGTGTTTAGACTTGATATGACACCACTTGCAATATTATGGCTAGTGATAGCAGTTTTTTTTATACTTATAGGATTATTATTTGATGACTGGGCTACAAGAATAATCCTTATTGCAGTTGCAATTGTTCCGGCACCAATTTTTTATCCGTTTAGATATCTCATTATATCATACACAGAATTCGTCATGAGTTTTGGTATTTTCAGGAGAAAAATTAAGTTCAGCGATGTTGAAAAATGCATCGTTAGAAAAGGCTATATTAGTCAGTATAATTGCATTTACTGTTTTGATGCCAACGGCAAAAGAAAATCATTTGGACTAGCTTACTATGAAAACATTGATAAGATATATCATGAGCTTTCAAAGCACGTTAAAAAAACAGAGGTATTCCGTGACATAGATTATAAATGTGATAATAACAAGTTATCTGACGAGGCAAAGAAGATTATTGAGAAATCTTTGCAAAAACCATCCAGGGCTGCGTTTTTAGTTCTTTCAGTACTCTTTTTGGCGATGGCAGGAGGTTTAGGCTATTTAAGTTATAGTGAATGGGACAATATTTATTCATTATCAGACAAGATATGCTTTCATTACATTTGCCCTGCGTGGATCGTTGCTCTTGTATTATTAGTGTTTGCATTACTTGATGGTACATTTGGTTATATAAAAGTGAAGGATGAAACCATAGTTATTAAAGGGTTGTTTTCAAAAAAACGTATGATCAAAGTAGGAGATATTCAAAAATGGCGAAAATTTGTGGAATTTAGCATAGTTAAACGACAATTGTTTATATCTAAAGAAATCAGGATCATTGATTACAATGGAAAAGAGCATAAGATTTCTTATTCACAGACAGAGTGCTTTGATGAAGTTCTGAAATTTTTGAATACATATGCTTCTGATAAAGAAAAAATGTAATCAGTATAAACAAGGAAGAGAATAGTTATGAGAAAAGTATTATTGGCGCCTGTCGTTATATCGATGATGGCCACAGCATTTTTTCTGACAGGCTGTAGCAGGGGAGAAAATCCATTATCTTCAAAAGAAAGCTATAATATTCCGACAGAAGGCGACGACATCATGGATGCGCAGCTGTACTATGCAGGAGATGATGAGGAACAGGCCAGGACCATAGATCTTGGCTTTGGCGCAACTGGAAGTGACTGCTATGTTACATATAGAAGAGGCGATGAAACTGTGGTTGAGGACAAAAAAATCTCCGGGGAAGATGCCGACTATCTTGAAAGTAAGCTTATTGAATATAGTAAAACAGTAAGGGATGGAGAAAACGGCTATTGGCCAGATACTGACGAGTATCCTGCCATGATCAGCATTTTCTCATACAGGCTTAACTTTCTTCATGGAAATGAGGCAGATAAGATAGATACTGACGGAGCAACGGGTATGCCCTCTGGTTACGAGGAATTCTTTTCAGATCTGGAAGAGAAGATAATCGCAGCAGAGGATGCTGCATCTAAAGAAAAAGAAAGCATTCTGGACAGGATACTGCGCGGAGATGTCTACGATACGGACGATAATTTCTTTGCCCTCATTGATGAGATAGGAAACAGTGACCGCTCTTACTATGCCTTTGTTGATGTGGACAGCGATGGAGTGGAGGAAATCTGTGTAAAAAGATACTCTGAGATGTATATAATAGACAGCTTTGATAATGTTTATAAAATGGTCTATGATGGTGCCACCTATGATATGCCTATTGATGAAGCCGGACTGACAGGCATTTTTTACAGTCTTCCTTCTGCGGCGCCAACAAGCGATACCTATATATTCAGGACAATTTCTCCGGAAGGAGAAATAACCTCCGAAAACTTTGCTTCCTGGTATGATGCCAATGAGAATGGCCAGATGGATGAAGAAGACTGGTTTTTCCTCGACTCTAAAGAGGAAAAAGAGGTTACGATGAATGAATGGCTGGACAAGGCAGAAAAATACCAGAAGTACAGGGATTACAGCCCGTGGAACGGCTGATATGATTTTTGAGGATGGCATTGGAACTGTGTTTTGGGCAACATCTCCCAGTATACACAAGAAAGGATTAACGCGCTAATAGGCGTGATTTGGTTAATTATGGAAAAACAACATAAAGTAAAGAAAATACTACTTATATCGATTGGTATTATTGCGCTAGCGATCGTTATGACTAGCGGCATCGGATATTACCTGATGTGTAAAGCGGCAATTTCAAGGATTGAAAGCCTGAACATGCCGGATGGCATCACGGTTTATGGCCAGACCAAGGCTGAAGCGTCAGACATTTACTGGGTTCACATGAGAGCAGAAAAGGTCATAATCTGTGATGGTGGCCCTGAATATGTACAGAAATATTTAGAGGAAAACAATTCAGATCTGGCTCTTATGAATATCGATGTTGAATACTTCACAGGTATGACTGATATGTGTATGTATGATTTTGATGCGCTCTCTGATGGAGAACGCGACAGAATATTGGCTGATGATAGTGACAGATATGTTCGAATCATATATGAACATAAGTATTTTTGGTTGCCAGTTAGCTGGTATTATATGAATCCGATTAGATAACAAGGTTAGTGATAGAGTTGGTGAATTGTAAGAAAGGCAATGTCAAATTGGACATTACCTTTTATTTTTTGCACCAAAATGCATTTCGTCGCATATTTTTGTCGTTTCGTCGGATTTTGAACTATAAACGATCAAATGCAAGTATAATTAGTCAGGCTTCAAAAATACTAGCAGCCAATAGTAAAAAATCAACAACTAATATGATACGAGGAACAATCCGACCGTCATAAGGTGTCAAAAGGTACTTTTGACACCTACATCATAATACTGATGCTGATGGTATAGACAGGTATGAAGCTTTCATATCTAATACTGAAAAAGTTTATTTTGATGAGGAAGATGATCGGAGATATTAAGATGACTAAAAAAAGAGGAAATTCATTAAAAGGTATATTTTTTTTTTACATTTATGGTTCTGGTTTTAATCGCTGGAGAAATAACATATAAAGTGTATAGGTATTATGAACACTATAAAGAAGTTTGGAAAGAATACAATAATGCGGATTCATATTTTTATGTTTTAACTAGTGATAATGACAAGGTTGAATTTGATGAAGATTCTCTCATCATACAAACTTTATATATTAAAATCGAATCAGGCAAAGATTATTCGGTTGAAGAGCTAAAAAAAGCATATGTTGATAGAAATAATCTCTTTAACGACTATATGGATTGTTGTGTGGAATTCGGTAGCGTACCAACAATCTTTAAAAATTCTGTAGATGGCATTTGTCTTAGAGAATGGGGGGAGTTTTTTTGCAATATTTCTTCTGAGCAACAAGATGAGGCTGTAAAAATATATTTAAAAGAGCAAATGCTGGTATCAGATTATTATGGAGATGAACGTATAAAACTGTATAAGCTGACATATTTACAGCAAATGGAGTTTTATGAACTATATAAAGATGCTTCTTACGTTTTTGATGACGAATTTATGGAAACAGATGAACCATTTTGTGGAAAGGAAAAATATGTAAAAAAACATCTAGTGATAACTAAGATCGAGGGAGATACTATTACTCTTACACCAAAAGAAGGTTGGTTCAAGACAAGATATATAGGAAAATATAAAAATGCTAATGAGTTTGAGGTTGACGATATTGTATGTGTAGAATACTATTTTTTCACATATGAAGACAGCTTTTTTGGGTATGTCTATAAGTACTATAATATACAGTTTGAGAAGATTGAAAAGGAATAGAAGATGTTATACTAGAGCAAAATTACTATGAAGGTGCAGGGGGAGGTTATTAAATCAAGATTGATGATTTAAACATGATTAGACTGATTCAGAATTGGAATAATAATGGTATTGCTGCATTAGTAGGTGAAGATGTTGTTAAGAGATTTTCAGATGATATTGATACAATGGCACAATTTGTCTACGAAAATCAAGAATTTGGATTCTGGATTAGTAATGTTCCGACAACAATATATGACGATGAAATATATTCTAAAGAAGAAATTATTAAGGCGTTTAATATATTAATATATGGGTGCGATTCAGACAAGGAAACTTACGAATCAATAAAAGATTATACCTTCACATTTATTTCAAATATGTGAAACTAAAATAAATGACGAGATGGGAAGTGATGTGATTGCCATAGAGGATCAGATCAGTCAAAAAGAAGTGGCAATATTGAATAATATGAAAATTGTATTGAGGAATCGTATGGAGAAAGAAAAAGATGGATTGTATGGTTTTATTAATATAAAAGGTGAGTGGGTAATCGAACCGCAGTTTTTAGCTGTTTGCAATTTCTCAGATGGTGTTGGTGTTACTGTGGTTGAATTTCCAGATAAAGAATAAGATATTATTCACTAATGACATGCAACGTAACATCTTGTTATAACTAAAATTGAAGGAGATACTTTTACGCTTGAAAATGAAGAAGATGGGCGCTGACTATGCTGTTGATGTATATCCTCACTACGGCTCAGATGTTGAAGCTACACTTCGTGCAGGCTACTGTTTTTGCTATTACAATAACAGTAGTTTTTTGTGAAAAAAGTTTTTATTAGGAGAAAAGTTGACGTATGATTATCGGAATTGACTTAGGTACGACCAATTCACTGGTCAGTGCATGGACAGATGAAGGCATTAAGATTATTAAAAATTCACTCGGGGAATATCTTACGCCTTCAGTTGTCAGCATAGAATCTAACGGTGATACTTTTGTGGGCCA
>NZ_JAILQF010000428.1 GCF_024699075.1 Butyrivibrio sp. | reverse complement strand
GTCCCTTGAGGATTCCCTTACCGATTATAAAGTAGCAGTTAGTATCGCCCCAGTCATTTAAAGGATATAAAAATGAAGATTTTGAGCATACGGTTATAGCTACTATAGCTGCTAGTAAGCAGTAAAGTGCAGTAGAGTTTACTTTTGATATATATTTTTTCACGACAATCATCCACCCCTGGAATAATTATGATCATTATTAGATAATGCTGTGAAGCTTCCCATGAGTAAAGTCACGAGTGTGCGGCGGTTACTCATCAAAATTATATTTTTTCATTGGTCTAATGTGTAAGTTCAATCTACCGGATTTTCTTTGATGTATTCTTCAAGAATTTCTGCGGCATCGCCGATAATCTCAGCGCATGGGCGCTTTTTATAATATTCGTTAGTACGAGCTTCGGGAGTTGGAACGTCATGACGAACACTAAGTCCTAACATTTCACGGCAAACTATAGTACCATGCTTTTCTTCAAATCTCTTGGCAAGCTCCTGGATTCTTGCGTAGTGGTCAGCTTTGACTTCACCGGTTTCAGGACCTGAGTATCCGTATAAAAAGCCAACAACCATGAACATGCCACTAACTGAACCACATACTTCGCGAAGTCTTCCCATTCCGCCTCCAAAGGATGAAGCCATCTTGGATAAGAGGTCCTTGTCTACTGGGAGCATATCTACGAAAGCCAGTATTATTGACTGTGAACAGTTATAGCCTTTTTTAAAGTTATCCATTGCAATTTCTCTACGTGTCATAAAATAATCCTCAATCTACTAATTCCCTATCTTTTAAAGGTGATGGAGATGCTTGAATAATCATATAATATCCATTAGCTAAAGGTGATGGAGATGCTTGAATAATCATATAATTTCTATTATCTAAAGGTAATGGTGCTATGCTAAATTATCTAAATAATATCATATAAAGATAAGGGGAGTTCTTGTTAAATACTTATAAAACATGCATTTAGAATGCCTTGCAGCATTTAAAAACCTTATTACTATAGCACTTTTTGAGCGATAGTGCCATAGAATGATTGTAATAGGAATTGACGTGATAATTTGATTTGGCTGCTGTGATTTGATGGCATGATACGTAATTTGGCTGCTGTGATTTTTGAGATTTCCCACACAAATGCTGGAAAAGGGCACTTTCGTGGGATAAAATAAGCTAAAATTCATGAAATTCTTCAAAAAGTTCCTACGAAAACCAATAAAATGTCCATTTTCGTGGGAGGGAAATTTGAAAAACAGCTTAAAATGGCCAATTTTTTCCTACGAAAAGCGTTAAAATAGCACCTTTCGTAGGATGACTGATAAGACAGATAATAGATAAAAACAAATCATATTAAAATCTAATTATTCTTCGCTTGAGACTTTTGCAATAATATAATTCATATTATACTTCTTTATAAGGCAAAGCCAAATAATATAGGCAAAGCCAAATAATATAGGCAAAGCCAAATAATATAGGCAAGGCCAAATAATGAAGCTGTATCTGGACAGGAAGTCATAGATATTGTAGAAAATTGGGATGAAATAGAGTTCTCCATTGATGTGGATATACCATACTGAGAAGATATAGATACAAATGCACAATATGAAGCAGTCTTTGTAATGTATCAGTCCCCAACTGATCCAAGTGATAAGGGTATTGACTATCTTAAATTTCAGCCAGTGGAAGAGAACTGAAGAGAGTAACTAAATTCTGGAGAATATTATGTCTAATAAAATCAGGGCAAGACTAATAACAATAATAATATCTGTATTCATGATTACTTCATGTGGAAGTGCGTCACAAAAAGCAGAAGACGAAGCTGTATCACAGGATAGTATATCTTCAGAAGATGCTTCAGATAGAACATCCTCTGAAGAAGATGCAGATAATGTATCCTCTGAAGATGATGCAGACAGTTCATCATCAGAAAGCGATATATACTATAACAAGGAAAAAGATTCAGATGATAATGAAGATGCTCTTGTTATTACCTGCTTTAAGGCTGGCGCAGCTGATGCTTTTGTTCTTGAATCTGACAATTATGTAGTCATGATAGACACAGGCCTTGATAAAAATAAGGATAAGATCGTGGAATTTCTTGATGAGCAGGG
>NZ_JAILQF010000407.1 GCF_024699075.1 Butyrivibrio sp. | reverse complement strand
AAACTCCCTAGATCTGTTTCAAGTAAATTACGTAAGAATTCAAAGAAAAAAAGCTCTTATGCCTCAAATAAGATAGAGGGAAATCCGCTTTCAGAAAAACAGGTTGATGAGGTTATTGAGCGGGATGAAAGAAAACACTTTCTTAAACCCGAACAGGAAGTGCGTAATTATTTTCTTGCACTTCAGTTTTTGGAAGAAAAAGCCAAAAAGAAAGAGTGCTTCTCAAAAAAACTGATATTGGAAGTTCAGAAATATGTTGAAAAAGGAGCGCCAAAGGAAAAAATTGGACTAAGAGGAGCTGTGCCTCCCGGTGTTTTATTTGCAGTTTATGATTCACAGACGGGAAATCCTGACTATATACCACCTGAGTATATCGATATACCGGTATTATTAGATGAGTTGGTTGACTATGTAAATACCACTGATGATCATCCATTGATAGTTGCTGCGATTGTTCATTATCAGCTTGTAACAATACATCCGTTTGAAGATGGTAATGGAAGAACAGCACGTTTGCTATCAGGATATATTTTGGATGTTAACGGATATAATTTTAATGGCATTGGATCATTAGAGGAATATTTTGCATATGATATAAACGAATATTATGAATCAATCCAGATGGGATTGCCTGCTCTGTATTATTCAGGAAGGAATAATCCGCCGCATCCCGAAATATGGATCAATTATTTTTTACGCATGGTACTGTTGTATTCCAACAAAATCTGCGAACTATCTGAAAATACCAGAGAAGACGAGATAGGTGGAAGCTTATCATATTTGAAGGGTAGGGAGAAAGAATTACTTTTGTTTTTAATAAAGAAATACAAAGGTGAGTTTACTCCAATCGAAGTTAGCCGTGAAATAGGGGTTACTAATAAAACAGTAATAAATAGACTTTCAGTTCTTGTCAAAAGCGGTTTTGTAGAGCCGCTTATTGTAAATCAACGTATAAGATCCTATGAGTTAAGTGACTTTACAAGAAATAATGAAAAGGCTATAAAGAAAATAATTTCATAAGAAATTTAACTGATCAAGATAACCCATCACCTTTAGGTGGTGGGAATATCTTGATTTCGGGTGCGGGGTTATAAGCCCCGTACCCGTAGAACTGCGTCAGCAGTGATTTCAATTCTTGCTTAAGAGTATTATCAAATAAATTAGATGATTATAATAGGGCATCCGGCTAGTGGGATGCCCTATTATTGTCTTTTATGATAGCTATAACAATGAGAGGGATTATTAATGTGTATCTGTCACTTTCTATGAAATATATATTTGACATTATCAAAATAAGTCCTATAATATGCGTTGGTATTTTTGTTTATAAAAATTTTAGGATTTAGAATATGAAATTTATAAAACAGTTTTTGATCATTTTGGGATTTTCGTATCTTGGTGAAGTAATGAAGCTTATTTTGCCATTACCAATTCCTGCAAGTATTTATGGAATGGCATTATTATTTGCAGCCCTTCTTATGGGTATTATCAAATATACTGATGTAAAGGAAACAGGAATATTCCTTATAGAGATCATGCCTGTCATGTTCATTCCGGCTGGGGTTGGACTTCTGACAAGCTGGGAGAATCTTAAACCTATACTTCTTCCTGTCTGTATTATTACGGTAGTTACTATTGTAACGGTCATGCTTTCAACAGGCTGGGTATCACAGCGCATAATAAGAAAGACAGGTAAAAAAGATGAATGAGTTATTTGAAGAATCACTGTTTGCAGAAGTTACTCTAAGTCTTGTTGCATACATGATAGGAGTACTTCTTAAAAAGAAATTCAAGCTTGCTATATTCAATCCTTTACTTATAGCAATAGTAATATCAAGTGCAATCCTTATAATAGGAGATATAGAATACGAAGTTTATAATGAAGGTGCCAAGTATCTTAGCTATCTTCTGACACCAGCAACAGTATGCCTTGCCATACCACTTTATGAACAGTTTGAACTTTTGAAAAAGCATTATAAGGCTGTTCTTTTAGGCCTTTTGGCAGGAACAGTTACAAGTCTTACGACGGTGCTTGTTTTAGCTAAGGTGTGCGGACTTACACATGAAGAATATGTGACTCTTTTGCCAAAGTCGATTACAACAGCTATAGGCATGGGAGTATCTGAAGAGCTTGGCGGATATGTGACTATTACAGTAGCAGTCATTATAATAACCGGAGTTCTTGGAAATATGTTCGGAGAGCTTATCTGCAAGGTTGCAAAGATTGAAGAGCCGATATCCAAAGGCCTTGCATTTGGTGCAAGTTCACATGCCATAGGAACAGCTAAAGCTATAGAAATAGGCGACGTGGAAGGCGCTATGAGCGGCCTCGCAATCGCGGTATCAGGTATATTTACAGTGCTTCTTGCTTCAGTCTATGCTAATTTTTTATAAGGATAATACAAGAAAAGCTCCTCGGTAATTGAATTACCGAGGAGCTTTTAACAGCTTAAATATTATGATCAAAACATGTGTCCATTAAGATATATCTTTAGATGATGGGCTTGCCTCATTTTTAACATTTAAAAGTTCTGCTTCCTCGGCCTTTCTTTTTTCAGACATTTTTTCAAGGTATCTGTCAAACTGAAGCTTTATAAGAGCAGCACTTGGTACTGCGACGAGCATGCCGGCGATTCCGCCTACAGCGCCGCCTGCAATAAGAGCTGCTACTACAAGAAGAGGATGAACCTCAACATTATCAGATAGGAGCTTGGGATTTATGATATTTCCATCTATGAACATGACGAGTGCAAATATGATTATTCCTATTATCATCTTGTAATAAGCACCTGATGGAAGGCATACAAAGACAAGAGTAATATAGCCGACAACAGGTCCAAGATAAGGAACGAGGTTACCAAGTCCTGCAAAAACTCCAACTATAAGGGCATTTGGAATTCCGGCAAAAGATAGGATTATAGTAATAAGCACTCCTACGATAAGTGCATCTGTAAATTGTCCGCGGATATAGCCGGAAAAGGCTCTGTCTGCATCTTTAAGGAATAGTTCTGTTTTATCTTCTGCCTTTTTGCCAAAGATAAGACGAAAAGCTTTGGTCCAGTAATTGGAAAGGTTATTACCATCTAAAAGAAAGTATATCGAGAATATAACTCCGAATAATAATCCTGAGAAAAAGTTCGTAACGGCGTTAGTAGTATAAGTTACTATTTGGCTGACATCTGCAGTCTCTACATTGCTTGATTCAAGTTTCTGAGTTACAAAATTCCATACGGATGCATAATCTTTTTGCAAAGTAACAAAGATATTTTGGATCGATTCAACATTTAGAGATTCAAGATTTTTGTAAAGTGCGATAGCTATAAGTACAAGGATTAGAGCAATTGTGAGAAATACAATTCCAAAAGTAAGAAGTACACTAAATGGACGTGCCCACTTATGGACCTTTTTCCTGTTAAAAAGCTTCTCAATCCTTGATACTATTGGTGAAAAAAGGTAGCAGATGATTCCGCCTATAACAATAGGTTTCAGAACGGCAGTAAAAATGGCCCAGAGCTTAGCCCAAAAGGAACCGCTACTTATCAGAAGCAGTGCAAGACCGGTAGTTATAAGAACTGTAACAGCAGCATATACACAGACTTTAAGATATCTTTTGTCGAGTTTTTTCAATATTTTATCCACAGTTTAAGCCTCCATAATATAAGTGAAGATAACTATTTATGATAAGTGAATTTTTAATACTTTTAATATAAGCATACTACTTTATGTGAAAAGGGACTACTTGTGCGCAGAATTAAAATGGTGTGCTTTAATATTTATCGGAAAAACGGTATCATTAAATTATGATCTCATAAATCTATTTATAAAGGTGTGCAGTTAGAATACCAATTACCTTAAGGCGATAGGTGTTCACAATAGTTGTAATTAGTAATATGATCTGTACTATTATGGCAGAAAGATAATTAACTATGTCAATTGCAATATGCGAATAATGATCGTTAGTTTTATTATTTTATTATAAAAACTATAGTATTTATGAGGCTCTTTTGATAAAATGATAAAAATTAATTGAGAGGTATATTGAGATGAAAGCTTATTTTGCAGGTGGATGTTTTTGGTGCGTAACACCAATTTATAAGATATATGGAGTAGATTCTGTTATATGCGGATATTCAGGAGGAGATGAAGTTAATCCTTCCTATAAGGACGTTAAGGCTCAGAAGACAGGACATAGAGAGACCATAGAGCTTACCTATGAGAATGAGAATGTTACTTATGACAGGCTCCTTGATATCTACTTTGCTAATGTTGATCCTTTTGATGGTGAAGGTCAGTATATTGATAAGGGATTTTCCTATACACTGGCAGTTTATTACCAGACTCAGGAAGAAAAGCAGCTGGTAGAAAATCATATCAAAGCTCTGGAAGAAGAATCAGGCAAGAAGGTTCAGGTGGCTGTAGAGCCATTTAAGTCTTTCTATCCTGCTGAAGAGGAGCATCAGGACTATTATCTTAAGAATCCTGAGGCCTTTGAAAAAGAGCTCATAGAGAGCGGTCGTAAAAAGTAAGAATATTTGTTTTACGGATAAGATTTACTCGAATCATGAGGTAAAAAAATGAGAAAACATTGGGGTATTAATAAAAAGACTCTTGTTAGTATTATTGTTTTTACACTTATTCTGATAGTATCTCTTGGCGCCAGCGGTGCTTATCTTTTTAACAGAGTCATTCAAAAACAGTACAACGACAGAGGCTATGTTGTGGCTAATATCATTTCTAATGATATTGACCATGACAAGATAGCCGAATATGCAACAACCTGGGAAGCAGATGAATATTATCATGAAATGGAGGATTATCTTCATCATATTGAAGAATACTCAAATGCAGCGTACATATATATAGCTGTACCCTATGAAGATGGGACTATGAGATATGTTTATGATACAGCTACATATATAGGCGATACAGATGAGATTGCTGCATCTTTTGATGAAATATGGACAGCTTATACTAAGGGTGTAAGACCTAAAAGCTATCTTGTCAGAAATTCCAAGAAATACGGATATCTGACATCGAGCTGTCTTCCACTAAAGGATAGCAGTGGTAGTGTTGTTGCCCTTTTATTTGTAGATACCAACATGGAAGACATTATGTTCATTCTTAGAAGCTTTGTCTTTAGTATGCTTGGTATTTCTTTGGTATTTCTGTTTATATTCTGCGGTTTATACTGGTTCTTCATGCGAAGAAATCTTATAAAGCCCCTTGTCTATATAAGAAATGATGTTAGAAACTTTGCTAAGGACAGTTCTAAAGAAAGCAACCTTCTTGAAAAGGTTACAACAAAGGATGAGCTTGAAGAGCTTGCCAAATCTGTAGTTCATATGGAAAAAGAGATTGTAAATTATATAGACAATCTTAAGACCATAACTGCAGAAAAGCAGCGTATAAGTACTGAACTTTCGCTTGCGACAAAGATTCAGACTTCGCTTCTTCCTCACACATTTCCGCCATTTCCGGATCGCAGGGAGTTTGATATTTATGCAACTATGGAACCTGCAAGAGAAGTTGGAGGTGATTTCTATGACTTCTTTCTTATAGATGAAGATCATCTGGGAATTGTTATGGCGGATGTATCAGGCAAAGGAATCCCTGCGGCTCTTTTTATGATGATATCCAAAATAATTCTTCAAAGTTGTGCAATGCTTGGAAAGTCGGCAGCAGAAACTCTTGAAAAAACCAATGATGCTATCTGTTCCAATAATCAGACACAGATGTTTGTAACAGTATGGTTTGGAATACTGGAGATATCTTCAGGTATTATTACCTGTGCTAATGCAGGGCATGAATATCCTACTATTAAGAAGGCAAACGGCAGTTTTGAACTTATAAAAGATAAACATGGCTTTGTTATTGGCGGCATGGATGATATGAAATACAAGGAGTATACAATAAATCTATGTGCAGGGGATAAGCTCTTTCTGTATACAGATGGCGTAGCTGAAGCATCTAATGCTGATAATGATATGTTCGGAACAGATAGAATGATAGATGCGCTTAATATGGTCAAGGATTCACCTTCCAAGGATATTATAAAGGGAGTAAGAACTGAAATATCTGCCTTTGTCAAAGATGCTGAGCAGTTTGATGACATGACTATGCTGTGTCTTGAGTACTATGGAACAGGCAATGAATAATTAAATTGTAATGAGTAGTAAACGTTGATGAATTATAAACAGTGCCTTTTATGACATTAAAACGGCAAGGAATGAGAAGAAGCATTCCTTGCTTTTTTTATATCATAATATACGAATTAAATAGCAGGAGGTAAATTTAGGGGGCATGAAAAAACTATACAGGATAACAGGACTTTTACTTGCGAGTCTTCTTAGCGCATGTTCATTTGCAGGACAGAATACATCAGCAATTGATACGGCAGTAGGAGAAGGTACAAGTACTGAAAAATCCGAAAATGATGTAACAGGTAAAGATACTAAAAATAATAATGAAGAGGATAACAGTGATATGACAAATGTTGACAATTCAAAGGCACAGGATATATTTGAAAATCTCGAATTAAGCACAGGCTACAAGGATATATCTGATCATAATCCTTGTATGACACAGCGCTTTAGCGCAGACCCTGGCGTTATGGTCTATGATGACAGAGTTTATGTATATGGGACCAATGATGGACTTGCAATGGATAATAAGCCATCCAAAAATGAATATGGCAATATAAGAACTTTAAATGTAATGTCTTCAGCTGATCTTGTAAACTGGGAAGATCATGGAGCCATTATGGTAGCAGGTGGTAGCGGAGCAGCTTCATGGGCAGGTAATTCATGGGCACCCTGCGCTTGTCACAAGGAGATTGATGGTAAGGAAAAGTTCTTTTTGTACTTTGCTAATAGCGGAAATGGAATAGGCGTACTTACATCAGATTCGCCGACAGGTCCTTGGGAAGATCCGTTAGGTAAGGCTATAGTAGGACGTGACACACCTGGAATAGAAGGAGTTATCTGGCTTTTCGATCCGGCAGTTCTTGTAGATGATGATGGAACAGGATACCTTTATTTTGGAGGTGGTGTCCCTGAAGGCAAAGAAGCTGCGCCAGAAAGCTTTCGTGCAGTCAAGCTTGCGGATGATATGATCCATTTGGACGGAGAAGTTGTAACCCTTGATGTTCCGTGGGGATTTGAGGACTCAGGAATTAATAAGATAGGTGATACTTATTATTATTCCTACTGTACTAACTGGTCAGGAGGACCTTATGGGAATGCAAGGATTGCATATATGACATCGAAGTCTGCGCTGGGACCATTTACTTATCAGGATACACTTTTTGATAATCCCGGTGAATTCTTCGGAACAACAGGCAATAACCATCATACTATTATTACTTTCCATGATCAGCAGTATATCTTCTATCATGCAGAATACCTTAATCAGAAGATGTATGGTGAAATGCTTGGATATAGAACAACACACGTTGATAAGCTTCCGATGGAAGATGGCCTTTTTGGAAATGCAAAGGGATCTTTGGAAGGTGTAGAACAGCTCTTTAATGTAGACGCCTATACAGTTAACCGTGCAAGTAGTGTTGCATGGGAGGCAGGAGCTGTTATTGAAGGAAGCGGTGAAACAGTTCTTAAGCTTTCAGAAGGCGACTGGACCGGAGTATCAGGCGCAGATTTTGGAGATGGAGCTGTAAAGATAAGATTAACAGCAAAGTCCTCAGAAGGCGGATGGGTCCGCATCACAACAGGCTCTGTAGATGGAGATGTTGCCTGCTATATATACATACCTGCATCAGATAATATGCAGGAGATAGAAGCACAGGTACAAGGATGTGAAGGAGTAAAGAATCTGTTCTTCACTTCTTCAGGAGATGTAAGTATAGAAACCTGGATTTTTGAACAATATTAATTGTATAGGTTATCTGCGGTATTTAAGCGCTTTTTGTATCTTTTTTTATAAAATGCTTCTCAAATTTAAACAGGTGCGGGTATAACCCTATGCTTATAAAGCCTACTATGAAGTATCTTATAAGGCGGATCAAACCTGCTGATAAGGTGCCTGATGAAAGAAATTCAGGATCAAAAGGAAGCTTTAAAAGAGTATTAAATATAAGATAAGCCATTCCGCCTCCAAGAATTCTTGTTACATAGAATATCTTACTTTTTGGATATTCAAATCTAACGAATCTTCTTTCGTATTCTGCGGAAAGAAAGAATCCGCCAAGAATACCAAGGCCTGTAAAGTAGTCTGATGTTTTGCAATAGAAAAGTCCAATGCAGCCAAAAAGGAATATTAGAAGAAATGCTATCCATCTTCTTTCTGTTCCAAGCTTTTGGATGATCATAGGAAATACAAGGATTATCACAAGACCAAGAAGCCATCCGACAAGTACGTCTGTCGGATAGTGAACACCAACGATCATTCGTGAGAATCCTACAAGAAGTGGAAGTGCAAAAGCTGCTACTTTAAAAAAACGATTCTTTTTATATCTGTAAATAGAGCCGTAAGCTGTTATGGAATTAGTAGAATGGCCGCTTGGGAATGAAAAGCCCTGAGCGGCTATATCATACATATCAGCTTCACTATCAACCATTCTGTAGCAATTAATGGTTTCATGATCAAAGTAGGGGCGCCTTCTTAAAAAGATATTTTTGATCATAGGATTAAGTACAAGTCCTATTGCTATATTTGTACCGACATAGATACCGAATTCTTTGTCATAGCACCAGAAAAGAAAACCAAGAATAAGTACGAGGATAAGTTCTTCTCCAAATGCTGAGAAGAATGACATTACACCTATGGCCTTTTCGCCAAGAGTTGTCTGTAGTAATTCCATAAAGCGGACTTCGAAATCAAAGTAAAAGCTATTACCTGTTATGGTATCCATTACCTTCCTCCCTGTATAGAATATCTGAGGCTT
>NZ_JAILQF010000392.1 GCF_024699075.1 Butyrivibrio sp. | reverse complement strand
TCTTCTGAATCAGCATCTATACAGATAGCTTCATTGATCTCTGAAAGGCTCTTTAACTGAGCTTTGTCTGAATCGCTCATCTCATAACCGATTGTATATACAGATATTCCAAGTCCGCCTACGATAGGAGTGATACGGTTTAAGCTGTATCCGGCATTCTGAGCACCATCTGACAATACAAACAACATACAGTTAGCATCAGGAACATCTTTCTTGGCATCAAGGAGCATCTGGAGTCCTACAAGAACTGCATCGTAGGTAGCAGTCTGACCGCCTACATTAAGATCTTTGACCGCGCCGCTGAAATATGCTCTTTGAGTATTATCGAATTTGGCAACCGGAAGATTTATATATACATCATCACTATAACTTACAAGTCCTACATAGTTACTGGAATCAATATACTGCATCGTATTAAGAAGTGAATCCTTAAGTGAATTGATACGAGTACCATTCATAGAGCCTGATATATCTGTGACGAATACTGCGATTGTAGGTCTTGATCCGTTCTTGTTGGTCTTCCATACTTTCTGTGCAGAGAGATAATCAGAACCTGTCATACCATAATCTTCAGATACGTAATCATCATCAAGATTGAAACCTCTGTCAGTAGCCATCTTCTGAGCTTCATCAGTAAGACAATAATCTATGAACATCTTAGCAGCTTCAAGTCTGTCACCTTCTGTCCAGCTGAAGGCATAGGCAGGATGGTCGTGGCGTACACCTGCAGGAGTATATACGTAGTTTTTAAGGTCAGCTGTGTTGATATAGGTCTGCTTCTCCATAACCATGGCATTGATGATGCCTTTTTCTGCAGAAGCCTTGAGTATAGAAGTAGTATATGCTGCAGTTGGCGCATTGTTCTGATACTCTACAAGCTTGGATACTGCATTTTCTGAAAGAGGATCAGCTGAGTCAAAAGAGTGAAGCATGGAGCACAGGATGTTCATACCTGTAGCAGATGTATATGGATTAGTATAAGCGAATACAAGATCACCATCGATGGCTGCTTGAAGTACGCCGTCTACAGTTACTTCGCCGTGTTTTTCTGAATATGTATCATATACATCTTTGGACAAAAGGATACCTGCGGTATTACCTGCAAGTCTGTCAGCAAGGAGAGTGGTGTTGACACCGCTTGCACTGAGCATATCTCCCCACATGTAGTTAGAAGGTATGTATACATCTGGCTTGTAGCCGCCTTCTGTTATGTAAGTAAGAGTCTCGCCTGAAGAGATCTTCCTTATAGAGACGCTTACACTCTGGCCATTGATAGTATAGCCTTCCTTGTTGAAGTTCTGACCTACAGCTACCAGCCATTCATCCGGATAACTGCTACCGGAGAACTCTGAAGGTGCAGCGATCTCGATGTTAATGCTTCCGCTGCCTGTCAGCATCATCTCAAAGGTATCAATATCTGCCAGTGAATCAGCTACTGATGTTTCTGACATATCTACGTCAAGTCTTGGTGATACAGTAGTAGGTTTGATATCCTTTACAAAAGTGTCAAGCTCTGAAACAGCATCATCATAGCTTAGTGCATTGTCCAGAGTTGAGTTTCCGGTCTTGACGCCGGAACAGGCTGTAAGTGATACAGCCAGGACAAGTGAGATTACCCCATTGATTACTTTTTTCATAAGTAACTCCTCCAATTTTTTTAATTATATGAATGCTTTAGGGACATTCCTATAGCATCAGCATATCCTTGGATCATTGTAACTGCATCTGTGTCTTCATTCTGCTCATTGGTATATCTTGCCATCTGCAGAAGGAACTCTTTGGAATTGTTCATAAGCTCTTTGTTATTATCAAGGATTATCTGTGATTCAGAGCTGAACTCATCGCCTGACTCCAGCGCTACATACAGATTGACTATGCTCCTGCAGTTGTGATATACAGCGGATTTAACGCTTCCCATGATTTCTTTCATGTTGGTGAATTCAGACATATCATTGAATTCGAACAGCTTTTCATTTCTCTCTACATACTCATCTATCTGATCCATATCATGTAAGAGAGTAGTTCCTGTGGGAACAAAGCCGCTTTCTTCATTCATTAGATCTCTAATAAGACCACGTACATCTTCTTTTTTCTTGCGGATCTCTTCCTGTCTGGCAGTTTCCTCGGCAGCGAGCTTTTTGAGCCTTGCGCTTTCTTTGGCACGATATCTGATGATCATTAATATACATACAGCTGCGCTTATGATACTAATGGCAAGGCATATGATCGACAGTGCTCTGAAGACTGTTATGCCTGCGTTTATAATGATCTTTGACCTATAATAAAAAACAGCTATTGTAGCAGCTAGAGCTGCGATCATAATGACAGCCTTTTTAATAATATTTACTTTTTTCATACTCTGTAACCATCCCCTTTTTTGATAATATATAATAGATTGGCGACATCAACAGCTTCCTTCTGTTTCTGAGCAAGCATTAGCTTTTGCTTTACAACTTCGCCATTATCGATCTGTGAATCCATGATCTTAATATAATTCTGGATAGTTGCCATATACTGCTGTATCTGCACGAGACTTATCCGTTCAGAATCCGATACTACTTCTCCGATACTTTTTTTATTTTCAATATATGAATTAAGTCCCGCGAAATCCTCGGAAGCCTCTTCGTAGAGCTTTTTGTAAGAACTTATTCCTGCCTTTAGAAAAAGAAGATATGCATCCATCCCCTTTATAGCTGGTCCTATCTCAGTTGCAGAAGGCGTGACTATAAGTTTCTGCCTCGCCTGGAGTTTTGATATACGCTCCGGATACTCTGCAATCTTTCGTTGTAAAGTTTTTATTTGTAATAATTCCATGATATAACTCGCTTTTATAATAATTATAAAATGAATGTCAGTGCTTATCAGCTGCTAAAATACTGCTTTAAAAGCCTGTAATGCGTATAAAAAGATATTTTATAATGTAAAGATAGCGCTGTCAGAATTCATAGCACTCAACTACTATTTGGATCCGGTAGTAATAAGTTCTTTTATCCTGGCAATCATTAATGGTTTTTTCAGAGTCTTCATAGCGCCCTGTTATATCAATATTTGTTAGAATATTAGTATCTGCATCAAAAGTATATCTGACATCATCAATATAGTTGCTGTCTATCTTTTTACTAAAAGCATTTACGAATGGTCTGTAATAATCAAAACCATATGCGTGGTCTTGAGTCAGTACTACTGTAGTATCTGTGCTTTGGGATAGATCTATGTATAGCGAGCACTGATCAAGATCAGGCAGTAGCAGATTCATAAGATCTATATCAGGAATAGGGCTCCAACTATTTCCAAAGGTTCCGGAAGAATTGGTTTTTCCGTTATTTACATTTTGTACCAAAGTGTATCCATAGCGTTCAGATTTGTCATATATTTTGTGATCTAAATACATAGATGTTATGGAGATGTCTTTCTGATCATATGCATCTTCTATTACAAGTGTATTATGATAATCCCTGGTTCCGGAGTATTGTCTTGTAAAAGAGATATTTATATCTTCAGTAGCTGTATAATTATCGACGCCCTTATCGTCAGGAGACATTGTAGGAGTCCAAAAGGTACAATCTATATTACAGCTCCCTGTTCCTGAGACAGATAAATTAGTGGCATAAAAGAGATTTTCTTTGGTGACATCAAACAGATGTGCTATTTTTTCGGCGTTAGGATCAGGCCCCTTTTTAAGGCACCCACATAACATGGTCATAGATAGAGCCATAGTCATAATAAAAGCTACAAATTTTTTTCTCTTAAGCATAAAAAATATCCCACATAAAAATACTTTAACCTGGTGACAAAAATTGGCGTCATCAGGTTAAAATTATAGCATATTTTTAATGATTCTCCGGGATTATTTTATGTGAAAAACAAAAATAGCAAGCATTATAATAAAGCCCCAAAATGTAGATATAGAATTAGTGTATATGAACACTCTTCAATGCTAACATAGGTATAATTTTGAAAAATGGATAATCAGGACTTTTATTACCAAGCAGTCCAACGACCACATTAGCGGATTGGGATTCATCCCTCTGAATGAACTCTTAGCACAAGAAAAGGCGTGACCAAAG
>NZ_JAILQF010000322.1 GCF_024699075.1 Butyrivibrio sp. | reverse complement strand
TCTCCATGAGCACCTATGCCATGGATGCAGATGCCAATCACAAGCTCTACGACCTTGGAATTGAAGATTTCAAAGATCAGCAGAATAAGCTTCTTAAATTTATGGCTTAATAATCAGATGACTGTTTTGCTGATTTTATCAAAGAGTTCTTCTATCTGGTCAGGAGTTATGTTGTCTATATGAATACCTCCGGTGCAAGTGACAACGCAGTTATATCTATTACATACTTTTTCTGCTATTATTTTGCAGATCATATCGTCCTTGTGACCGGTAACATTAATGACGGATGTCGTAGAAGAAATGCTTCCATCCCCTGTAAGTGAAGGCCTTGGAATTGCAAGAACAATGCATCCAATATGAGGGCTATCTCCGCCCTTAACAGTTACACATTTATCGCTCCCTATGTCCATTACCTGAATATTAACGCTTCCAAAAGATAATTTTATTTCTATATTTTTCATAAGATTCATGCCCCGCGCCAAGTCTTATGAGCTAGACTTGAATATGTGTTCTAGACCCCGCCCCAGGCCTTGAATTCTTTAATATTTATTCCAAACTGTAATAAAACCTTCCCGACGATATGAATTATCATATCTTCTACTGACGAAGGCTTATTATAAAAAGTCAGCATAGGGGGCACTATCACGCATCCAAGATCAGATGCATCCTTGAGATTGCGAAGATGAATTTTGCCAAGTGGCATCTCTCTTGGTATCAGCACAACTTTTCTGTTTTCTTTAAGACAGACATCAGCAGCTCTTAACACCAGATTATCTGCATATCCTGATACGATACCGGCAAGGCTCTTCATGCTGCATGGCATGATTATCATACCCTCTGTGACAAAAGAACCGCTTGATATCTTAGCTGCCATATCTTTTTCATCATAAATATAATCTGCAAGGCTTGTAAGATATGAGATCGGCTTGTCAGTCTCAAGACCCCAGGTAGTTTTGGCGCCTTCTGAAATGATAAGATGAATTTCAATATCAGGCACTTGCTTTAACCCTTTTAACAGGTAATAACTCATGATAGCGCCTGAAGCGCCTGTTACGCCTATGATTATTCTCACTTGAAACTCCTTTTTATTTCTAAATCATTTTCCAATAATTTACTTCCAACCAAGAATCCTTTTTCCTTAATATTCTTTCGATAATTTACTTCCAATCAGGAATCCATTTCTTAGGATCAACTTCCAGGAATTTGCATCTTTCAAATTCGCTCTTAAGATAATAAGGAACTGTGCAGTCAAATATTGCCTTGCAGGCAATCCCGTGTTCTCTTATGGATGGTGAATATGCCGGATCATTACTTGGATCAAGGACATGTGTATGTACTCCCGGAATCGGGATAAAATCAACATCTCCCTGGAACCTTGTTGTCATGGCCCACATTACATCATTCATATCGAATATATCAACGTCTTCATCAACAAGGAATACATGCTTCATCTCAGAAAAGGCTGAAAAAGCTATAAGTGCAGCCTGTCTCTGTCTTCCTTCATCATTAATATTATTTTTCCTGAACTGAATGATTGTAACGAACTTGCCGCCACCGCAAGGAGCTGCATGAACGTTTACAAGGCGACCTGGCATGGATCTTTCTATAAGGTCTATAACACTTGCTTCTGTAGGAATTCCTACCATGGATACATGCTCGCCGCTAGCACCTATACAGCTCTCCATAATGGGATTATTCCTCGTAGTTACAGCTTTAACCTTAAGTACAGGAAGATAATTTGGGATATCATTGCCTTTGGCATCGCCGGTATATCCGGGGAATTCAGGCATAGCCTTGCCAGTTCCTGAGTTAATATCTTCTCTCATAGTAACACCAGGGATAAGTTCGCCTTCGATAACGTACTCAGCATGAGCTATGCACTTTTCGTCAATAGATACGCAGTTTGCAAGTTCAACAGGCTTTCCTCTTAAGGCTCCTGCAATCTGAAGTTCATTAAAACCGTACGGAGTTGTGGGTGGTTCGAAACCAGCACACATGTATATAGCAGGATCAAGTCCTATGGACACGGATATAGGAAGAGGCTTTCCGGCTTTTAAAGCCTTATCCCACATAGCGCCTATATGACGGCTTCCGGGAGTGATCCACATAGTCATCTCATCTCTTGACTGAATGCAAAGCCTGTGAATAGTTACATCTGAAATATCCCTGTTTTCCGGATCTGTTGCGCAGCAAAGTCCCATTGTGATGTAAGGACCGGCATCTTCAGGTGTGTTAGTCGGGGCGGGAACAAGTTTTCTTAGATCAAAGTCAGGATCTTCTGCCCTATAAATATTTTCGTGGCAAGGAGCAGGTTTTGTGCTTATAACAGGCGGCATTGCATTTTTGACAGCATTTCTTAAGAGCCAGCCAAGCCTCTTGTAGTCATGATCAAGAAGCATTCCAACTCTTTTCCTGCTTGATAACATTCCTATTACAACTCTCGAACCCGGAAATCCCTTTACATTGTTAAAAAGCATTGCCGGTCCGTCTTCCTTTGTAGGACGCATTACAGTGCCTCCACTTCCAACATATCTGTATATACCTGATATCTCAGCATTTGGATCTGCTTCAACATCTGTTTCAACAAGTTGCCCCTTTTGTGTTTTTAAATATTCAAGGGCACTTCTAAGATCATAAATGTTACTCATAGCTCCTCCGACTAGTTATATTTTTACCTGTCATAATTCATATTTTTTCGTCTTAAGAATAAGCCTTTAATTGAATGCAAGAACAGGTTTTTCTTTTACAAAAACAATTGTACTTAATACTAGTATTTACCTTCAATTCTGATTCTCCTGTCATAATTTCCATTTTGGAATAAATAACGGTATAATGAATATGTAACTGCGTCTAACGAAAGGATCTTATTTATGAATATTGATTATTTGCAGGAATTTGTAACACTTGCTGAAACCATGAATTACAGCGAAGCCTCTGATCGCCTGTACATGAACCAGTCTACCCTCTCCAAACATATTAAAGCTTTGGAAAAAGAGCTTGATGTCTCTCTTCTTGACAGAAACACCCGAAACGTTGAGCTCACCTCATACGGTCGTCAGCTGCTTCCCTATGCCGAGCAGATAAGCAAACTGAATTATAAATATCTTCGTGAGCTTTCCCAGAAAAAGAATAACGTACTTACAATTGGTGCAATTCCAACAATTACCCAGTACGGTCTGTTAGATATAATACTTGAATTCAAGAAGAAACATCCGGACATAGAATTAAGGATTGATGAGCAGGACTCAACAATCCTTCAAAAAGGTCTTTTGGAGGGCAAATACGAACTTGCTTTTATGCGAAGTTTCAAGGCAAGCTTTAATTTGGATGACGATTTTGCACAAAAGTTTGAAGCAGTTTCCTATTTTGACGATCACCTTGTTGCATTTATTCCTAAATGTAATAACTTATATAAGCGCAAGAAGCTCACTATTCCTGAGCTTTCC
>NZ_JAILQF010000320.1 GCF_024699075.1 Butyrivibrio sp. | reverse complement strand
TAACTGTCTGAAGACTGATATATATCAAAAAGATAAGCATCCATATCAGCAAGAAAACCCTGAGCTTTATGAACTGCAGCATAATAATCCTGCGTATACAAAGCTGACTTTTGGGTCAGATTCATATCCGCAATAGAGGTTTCGAGTGATAGTACAGCAAAAGAGGTAAGGCTTAATGTCAGAAATATTAAAAGTATAGATGCTGTACCTATTGGAAGTCCTACGTGCAGGTTCTTGTTCATAAAAAGCTCCTTTTATAATTCTGTATCAATGTCTCCGAGATACAGATCAAGCGGAAGCGTTAATATCTTATTGTCTTCGTAAACAGAAATATCTTCCTGATAAGTATCAGTAATAAGATCATCAGAGAGTTCTACATCATAAATACTGATAGTAGCGGTGCAGGCATATCCTTGTAGACTACCTGATGAACAGTCATTGTAAGTATCTGAAGAATCTTCAAGCTTTTGAGTCAGTACAAGTTCATAGGCTGTTGAATTAATAGTGTATGTAATATCATCGGTGGGATGTTCTATGGGATTAAAGTCGCTGTCATAGCATATGACTATAGTTCCTGTATAGTTTCCTTCCTGTGAAAGAACAACTGCGTATTCAGAATACCTCGATACAATAACCTCTATATTGGCACCTGAATTCATGAATACCTGAGCCATATTATCGGCTTCTATGTATCCTTTTGTTAGTTCGCGGGACTCATCTGTGACATTATGGGATTTTACAAAAATGCGTATGCAAACTACAGCTGTTATTGCAAAAAAGAATACAGCAATAATAACTTCTATAAGGAATAATGACGATTGATTTTTCAAATGTATGGATTTATCCTGCATACGCATCCTCATATCAAACGAAATTAACTCCCCATACTATGCGGAGATATCATGACTTTGGTCGTGCTTCCCTCAGCATCTGTTACCAGGATCGTTATAAGATTTGAACTTGATATCTTCATTTCCATATTATCCATTTCGATTATGCGCTGACCTGACTGAGGAGAAAGGCTTGTATCACTTCTTGCAAATACTTCCATAAGATAGCCGTTATATACATAAATATATGTAGTATAGGAAGTATCGTTTAAGGTTCTTGTTATGGTAAGGGCAGGAATATCATCTATGCTTCCTACACTTATTGCCCCATATTCATCATTTTGTCTTACCTTTTGAACTATATAAGTTGCCGCGGTCCTTTGGTCAAAATTATCATTGCTGCTGATAACGCCGCGCTGATAGATGCTCGCCCCAAGCGCAATAATAAGTACTGCGCAGAAAACGAATCCAAAAAGAAGCGATATTATGAAAAATACATCTATAAGATGCCTGCGGTCATTATCAGGATTCATAATGCCTGTCCTTTCATATCTGTAACTAGCGTATGGTGATCGCCGTCTTATTGACTACATTAAGAATTGTCACATTAGGATATATGTTGGAACCAAATGCTGCATAATCAATAGTAAAAATATCGGTATCGTATATAAGGCCATAATGATCTTTTAAATAGTCAAGATCAGGAGGATAGAAACCTTCTATTGCGTAGCACTGCGCAATATCTTTTTGCAGAGCAAGGATAAGTGTATCTTCCTGATAAGATATTGTATCTTCTGAGAATCTGTTAACACCGTATAGAAAAAGAGCTATCAAAAGGGCGCAAAAAATAATGTAGTTTAATCTCGATATTAGCTTTGGCATTTTTCTGCGTCGTTCAAATCTGTTAGACATTGAATCTCCTTTTGGGTTTTCTTTAAGTAAAAACGGTGACTTATCAGTTGCCTTATTACATTAGCCTATAGAACTCATGATGCCCATAAGAGGCAGGATCACTGACAGGAGTATAAGCCCTACTATAAGTGATAAAACTATGACAAGAGTTGGTTCAAGTGTTGATAATACAATGTTTATCTTTTTACTTGTTTTAAGTTCATATCTGCTTGCAATCTGCTGAAGCACCTTCTCCATTGAACCTGACCTGAAGCCTACCATTACCATTCTTGAATATACATTTGAAAAAATGTCTGCATGCTTCAGGGCCTCGGGGAAGCTGTCCCCTTGCTGGATCTGCTTCTGACAGATGTCTATCTTACCGGATATTTCTTCGTTCTCTACTATTGATTTAAGAAGATTCAAACTGGTATATGTATCCATACCGCTTGATATGGCAAGAGCCATGCCACTTGCAAAGCGGCTTACACCGATATCATAGAACAGCTCGTTCAAAGGACCTATATGCCTGGATATTTTTTGTAAAAAGACATATCCCTTCCTTGACTGGGTTGTGAATATCATAAAGGCACCAAGAGCAACGAGTATGATAATAAGAACAAGCGACCAGCGGTTAAGTACATTACCAATGCTAAGAAGCGTCTGAGACAGGGTGCTCATTGTGGTTCCCAACTGTTCAAATACCTGACTGAATATAGGCATTACCTTGGTTATGAGGACTATTACGATCATAAGTATCATGATGATCATGACCATGGGGTACATGAGGGCGCTTCTGAAGTTGTCAGAGAGATTGTCTTCTTGTTCATAGAATATTTCCAAGGATTCAAGTACGCTGTCGAGGTTTCCTGACTCTTCGCCAATTTTGATCATTGATATTACATAAGGAGGGAAGACATCGCACATTGATAGTGCGATATGGAATTTTTCACCTGTCCTTAAAATATGATAGAGATCAGACAGAATCTTTTTGCCGGAAGGGTCACTCGTATCTGATAAGAGTATACCGGCAGCTTCTGCAGGAGCAATTCCGCTTTTTAAAAGCATGGCGTACTGACCGCAAAAGCTTGCGGTTTCCTGATTACTAAGGACTTTTGTTTTGGATGCTTTTAATGCTTTTTTCAAATTCAGCCCCTCTTTCCTTTTGAGTAAAAGTTAGAAAAGTTTTTAATAGATATACTTCACAATATAGCTGTCATCTTCGGCAATGTAGGATCTTAAAACATCTTCTGCAGTAGTTGAGCCGAAAGTAGGATCAATGAGCTGCCAGGATGTTCCGTCAAACTGAACTATTCCATTGACCCATCCCTTTTCGTCTATGTAGCAGCTGATCCAGGCGTGGTATTCAGTTCCTGCATAGCCTATTTCCATGTGAGTAGGTATGTTTTGTGATCTGAGCATTGCTGACATAAGGCAGGCATAATCGAGACATATTCCTTTTTGCGTGGTAAGTACCTCATCTATATCGGGAATATAGCCACTTTGTACGGTCTCAGCTTCCTCATAGTCATAGGATATGGTGCTTATCATAAAGTTGTAAACATTGGTTATAACATCAAGGTCGCTATTGGCACTGAAGGCAAGGTCGCTTCCCATGGCAATGGCTTTCATGTCCTTGGTAAACCATACATATTGATTTGGATAAAGATAGGGATAGAATTCATCCTCAAGGGAGGCTTCTATAGTGGCGGTTAGGCCCAGAGAGTACTGGTTGCCGGATATATTTTCATAAATATTTATAAGATATGAGCCATCGCCGGCAGATAAAGGGAATACTTCGTCAAGGCCGCCAGTAGAAAGGTTATAGGTGTAGATTACCTGATCGGGGCCTGTGATCTGGAGCTTGACTTTGTTATTGGTTCCTGTGTATTTGGCATAGATGTAGCCTTTGCCCGAGTTGGAGGTATCAATTTGTGCTATATCATTTTCATATACTTCTTCTCCGGATTTTTCAGGAACCAGGACGACTGGAGTGTTGTCTCTGCTTCCTTTGACAGCATTTAAGGCTTCAAGATCAAAAGTGCTTTCTGATGAAGCTTTTATATTATCTTCATTATTAATTAAAGACCTGGTGGTATCGCCTGTTACAGACCCTGCCTCAGAGCAGCCCAAAATAAGCATAAATGATAACGCAAAGATGATGGGAGTATGAATTTTTTTTCTTCCATGTAAAAAAATCATAATAGGTCTCCGCGAAGATACTGCCGCTATGTCCTTATAGCGATACATGCTGCATCTGTAAAGAAAAGCGGTACATTATAAATCGTGAAATACGGGTTTTCTGTCAGCAAAAGTACAGTAAGACGTAAAACCGGCTTTCAAAGCAGTCTGTCTGGCTCTTTCAAAGTCATAGGCTATGTGCTCAGGTTTGTGAGCATCTGAACCAAAGGTTATGATTCTCCCGCCCAGTTCATAAAACCTTGCAAGTATTCCAATGCAAGGATTGGGATCATTCATACCGCTTTGAAATGATTTGGTATTTACATCGAGACCTTTATTTTCTGAAATAAGAATATTTAAGATCTCATCAATTATATCGGAAAAATTTTGAAAGTTATAATCATCAGGATTAGGAAGATATCTGACAATATAGTCCAAATGCCCTAAAACATCGAAGTTATGGAAATATTTAATATTTTCAAGAGTACTTTCAAAAAATTCACGTATTGCATCATCAGAAGATCTTCCTTCATAAAAAGAAGGGTAGTAGGGATCTTTATGATTGCAAAGGTGGTTGGAACCTATTATAAATTCGAACGGATATTTATTCAGAAAATCTGTATTTTCTTTTACTATATGAGGCTGAAGCCCAAGCTCAATGCCAAAATGAAGATCGATCTTTCCCTTATATTCTTCTTTGCATTTAAGAAAGTCTTCTCTGTAGGCATCTGCGTCTATTTCAAAGAATCCTTCAGGGTTATCAGGACCTATAGGATAGTCAAGATCCATATGCTCTGTGAAGCATATTTCGTTAAGACCCTTATTAATAGAACTTTCTATCATGCTGCGCATTGGCGCTGTGCTGTCTCCTGAATGTTCTGAATGCATATGATAATCTGATGTAATTCTCATAAGTAAGATCCTTTCGATATATAGGGATAAAAGTGGTTATTCTGTAAGTATACATCATTATATTAAAAGTGATAAACATTTAATGATATTAATCAGTGACTGTTTGGACTAATTGGTGTATTATATCAATTAGGCAATAAGTTACCGCTTTTGCGTTAACTTATCAGAACTTGCAGAGTATTTTTGAATATTGTACGAGAATGGGCACATTTATAAGCAATTTTTGAAACTTTTTACATTTGCAGACTTGAATTATTCTAATAACTTTTGTAGAATAGAAATTGCTGATAAAAATTTGTCAATCATGGATGGTTTCGTTTCGAATTCCGTCTTTGAAATTGGAAATAGCAGCAATATAACCCAATATTTCATTTTAGGAGGAACTTAAAATGGCAGTAAAAGTAGCAATTAATGGTTTCGGTCGTATCGGTCGTCTTGCATTCAGACAGATGTTCGGTGCCGAGGGATACGAAGTAGTAGCAATCAACGATCTTACAAGCCCTAAGATGCTTGCACACCTTCTGAAGTATGATACTTCACAGGGTCGTTATGTTGAAATTGGACATGAAGATGAAGTAACAGCTGATGACGAGGCAGGTACAATCACAGTTAAGGGTAAGACAATTAAGATCTACAAAGAGCCCGATGCTAATAACTGCCCTTGGGGTGAGATCGGCGTAGACGTTGTTCTTGAGTGCTCTGGTTTCTACACATCTAAAGAGAAGGCTCAGGCTCACATCAATGCTGGTGCTAAGAAAGTTGTTATTTCTGCTCCTGCAGGAAACGACCTTCCTACAATCGTTTACAACGTAAACCACAAGACTCTTACAAAAGATGACAAGATCATCTCAGCTGCTTCTTGCACAACTAACTGTCTTGCACCTATGGCAGATGCTCTTAACAAGTATGCACCTATCCAGTCTGGTATCATGTGCACAATCCACGCTTACACAGGTGATCAGATGATCCTTGACGGACCTCAGAGAAAGGGCGACCTTCGTCGTTCAAGAGCTGGTGCTTGCAACATCGTTCCTAACTCAACAGGTGCTGCAAA
>NZ_JAILQF010000328.1 GCF_024699075.1 Butyrivibrio sp. | reverse complement strand
GGTGCAAATCAGATGTTTCTTGATTACTACGGTCTGTCCTCAGTGGATGAGATCATAGGCAAGAATGATGAAGATATGGGCTGGCATATCAACCCTGAACCTTTTAAAAAGATTGAGCTTAGAGTTTTAAACAACGGCAAGTCCGTTCTGGATGTGCCCGGAGAATGCATAGTAAAGGGAAAGCTCAGAAAGATCAAAGCTTCTAAATGTCCCATTATTTCTGACGGCAAGATAGTAGGCCTTGTTGGCTACTTTATGGATATCACGGATGAAGTTACAGAAAGAGACAGACTTTCCACTTTGTGCCAGACTGATGACCTTACAGGCCTTTTAAACAGACGCGCATTTGGTAATATCGCCGCAGCATATAAAAAACAGTACAAAAACAAGATGGCTGATTTTGTACTGTTTATGATAGATCTGGATGATTTTAAACACGTTAATGATAATTACGGTCACGAATACGGCAATATTGTACTTAAATCTGTTGCCAAGAGCCTTACAATGGCTGCCGCAGGCAACAGCATTGTATTCAGATATGGCGGAGATGAATTTATAATAATCCATCAGATCCGTCATGATTCCGATGTTGAATCTATTGGCAAACATATTACAAGATTCGTAGAAGGGCCACTTAATATTGACGGCAACAACATTTCCATAAAAGTTTCTTACGGATCTGCTTTATATTCAGAAACCATATCAATACCATCTCTTTTGGAACTTGCAGATAAAAGGATGTATGAGATGAAGGAACTCCATCATTCCAAATAAAACAGCTGTCTGATAATCTTTATAAAAAGAGGGTCACTTTGTGACCCTCTTAATGTTATAATTTGATTTATTTAAAGCAATTTATTGCTAAAACTGGCATTTAGAAGCTATTACCACAGCGCTACTACTATACCTTCATCCCAATTAATTACCGCGTCCCATACTCCAATAATAATGATAAGGCCCACACCTTGAGGATCCATTGGTTCAGTTATTGTATATAATACAGTGCCATTTACTATAGGTTCATCAGAATATTCATCATTTCCATATAGTTTTTCTACCAGTTTTTCATTCTCATAATCCCCATAATATTCAAAATACACATAAGGATAACCGCCTTCATAGCCCATATCTGTAGGAAGACCAAAAACTGCTACTGCACTTCCTAGTGTTGGAGATTCTGTTGAAAACACAAATTGTATTGTAGCAGACGTCCATTGCCCCTTTTCGTTGTAATATTCAAGCGTGTAATTATAAACAGCACCGGGAACAACCTGTGGCCCTGTAGATAGATCAGCCATACCAGAAGCAGCCGTGCTGGCAGCGCTCGCCGTAATATAATTACTGCCGGGGGCGCTACTTCACATGTTATAATCCTCAGTTTCTCTTACTTCTTAAAAATAACACCTCGAAATTTAATCTCATCAACATCTACATCTTTAATTTCTGTTAATCCGTATGTTTCATAGAATTCCGATTCCGAAAAACCAAAGCCATAGAAACTGATGCATAATTTGTCCTTATCTTTGAAACAGTTGTATGAGAATATTTCTTTGTTGCCATCGTTATCGAATGTTACTTCACCGTCCTCAAAAGCGATAGTGACATTGTCATTATCTTCGCATGTATATACGCCATTTGGCCCAAGATCGTTATCTACGTAATAATAAGTATTGTAATTGATTTTTAAAGTATTTTTTTCTTCATTATATTTGATACTAATAGGATCTATCCCTTCTTCCTTGATGTTTTCGATCAATTGATCCGGGTCACCACAAGAATGATCCTTTGAATAATCTTCTAAATAATCCATATATGCGTCGGTCAGCTCAAAAGTATCAGCATCAAAAATAAGCTTATTGTCCTTGAGCTTGAATTTTACTGTAAATTCAGCATTCGAGCTGAAGCATGTTAACTCATCTCCACTGAATGTAAAGATGTCGTGACCATCTGTGTAGCTTCCGTCAAGCTTAATACCATCATCTGATACTTCAGTATCAATGTCCAAGAATGAATTATCATCATCAGAATCTTCATCCGATTCATCCTCTGATTCTTCATCTGATTCTTCTTCCAATTCTTCATCCGATTCTTCATCTGATTCACTAACTTCAACATCTTTTTCATCTGTTTCATCTTCTGCACCGCAACCTGATGCAATAACTGTTGTAGCTAAGAGTAGTGCCATTAGTTTTTTCTTCATGTTTAAGTCCCCCATGTATTTAATTTATAAAAATAAATGTAAATCATTTATTTTTTGGCTATAGATAAAAAATCTCCTTCTAGCAAATCTCTTGACTTGCCAGATCATGAACCAATATCATTAAGCTCAACTTTCAAAAAATTGGAAATTTATGCCTTACTGAAGCTGAATTTGATGAACACAATAAATTATAAATATACATATATATGTTAGCAAGTATTTTATTACTAATATTTTAATTATATTTCTATGTCATTAATATACCTATTTTATATTTTTGCGTGCCCTCCGGCCGACGCTGTATCTATCTCATTTATATATTTAATATATAATTAATAGTTTTCTATTTTTATAGCAAAAAATTAGGGCATTCCTATGCGGAATGCCCTTACGTTCAGGTTAACTCTATATAAAATAGCAAGAATGCCAGATTTCAAAGTTTCTTAGTGAATAAATATTTTATCCCTTTACGGCGCCGTCCGAAACTCCTGCCACCAGGAAATTCGATAATGCAAAATATAGTGTAACGATTGGCACTGCTATGAAAATAGCACCTGCTGCAAATCTTGAAAATTCTGTCTCTCCTATATGTGTAAGTCCAACTGCTACTGTCCAAAGATCCCTGTTTTTAAGCAGCATATTTGGAAGTATGAAATCACTCCA
>NZ_JAILQF010000270.1 GCF_024699075.1 Butyrivibrio sp. | reverse complement strand
GCAAGATATAAGATGGCATAGCCACCTACACACATGATGACCATTTCAACTGTATATCCACCTACCCTGTTGGCAAAAGTACGGGCAAAAGAATCATATTCACTATTGGGATTAATAAAATATGGAGCAGTCAGATATGTTGCTTGCAACATCAAAATATAATTTATACCTACAAACACAAAATAAACTCTTATTTCACAAAGCAGTATGCTAAGCATGGGAACTATAAACCAGGTTAAATTTATAGCTACATGATCATAAGACATATATACAAGCAAAAGATTAAGAGCCAACAAGGCAAAACAGCTGGTATATATAGATTTTGGCCATTTTTTGGTCAGTGCAAAATGCGCCAGACTTACAATAAACATAACCAAAGAAATATTAATACACGTACTATAGTCTATATCCGTATAAACACCTGTTCTTATTCCAATTGCGATAGCAGGTCCCGTCAATATAAAGAACCACAAAACCATGTTCAGATATCTGTTAACTCTTTTTCTGTTACTTTCAAGGAACGCATCATAGTTCTTAATATTTTCAGTCTTCAGCTTCATATACAGAATCCTCCGAGACTACAATGCTAATAAGGTGCCTAACATTGCATCATTATTCAGCTTAAATAAGCTATTCTATATGGAAAAAGAAATACTTGTATATCATTTTTATTTTTTGACATAATAATGCCTAATATGTTTTTCGGACAAAAATCTTATTTTTATAAGCATAAATCGTTTAGAAAACAAAAAGCCCATCGATCTGATATGTATCCGGTTTTAGTGACACACATCATTCTGCGATGAGCTTTTTAATAATTTTATAAAATGACGTAAGGGTCAAAAGTTCATTTTGACACCATATGACTATGGATTTTCAGGTCAGCTTTTTAGTCACTTCGTGAGGAGTAAGATTGCCGCCTATAAATCCTCTTTCTCCCTTATCAATTTCACTTATCTTTTCTTTAATCTCTTCTTCTGTCATATCTTCATCAGTATAACAGTAATAAATTTCTTTTCCCTCAGCATTTTCAAGCGCTTCAGGTGTACATTCATCATCATCAGGATAATCGTTTCCATTAAGATCATCAAAATTATAGCCTTTAATAGCATAAGTCCCGACTATTTCATGATTACTATCCATGATAAGATATGAATTCCAATATATCATGCCTGCATAATCAGTATTGAAATTGACAACAGTAGCCGTTCTTTCTACAAATTCGTATCCGCCATTTCCTCCTGCACCATATCCCCAATCAAGAATAGGACAATAGAGCTTTCCATCTTCATATAAATACATAGATACATAATATCCAGTGTGATCAACTACAAGCTCAGGAATATCATCATCATTAAAATATATAAGATCGTAATAAATATCTTCTTCTCCGTACCGAAGTAAAGACATATCAAGAACGGAAAGAAAAGCCTCCTGATATGTTTCAAAGCTTCCATTATAGGATTCACCATAAATAGAATTTATAACCCCGGATACAGAAATATCATCAGCAAGCTTTTCGGTCATATTCTCTGAAAAGTAGTCATTTAGTAAAAAAGAATCGGCTTCATATTCCTTTTTTTCGTATTCACATATGCCGACCTTCATGCCCAGTTTAGTTTCACCGACGATTATTACGTCATCCCTGCCATCAAAATTACAATCGGCAACACCAACTTCATATATGTTCAAAAAACTATAATAATCCATTTTATCGCTTGAATAGTCGAGGATATTTAATACAGTTCCAGATCCTTCAACACCACCCACGTCTACTCTGATGCCTGCATATTGCCCATCATCGTTTTCTCCGGTATATATATTGATAACTGCATCCTGGTCATATTGAATAAAAGATGCATTCTCCGCATAATCATCTTCTCCAAGAACCCACAATGGAGAATCATCAGCCGAGGCGACATCATCTTCATCTTCATCTTCAGCTTTATCTTTATCTTCAGCTTCATCTTTATCTTCATCCTGCTCTGTTACGTCGTCATTTACTGAAGATGTCTTAAGCTTATTATCAGAAGATGCTTCTTCTGATTTATCTGATTCTTCTTCCTCTTCGCTTATTTTTGCATCAGTATCTTCGTCTGTTTCTTTATCTGAAAGAGATATATCAGCGCATCCATACGCTCCAAATGTCAGGCCAAATA
>NZ_JAILQF010000249.1 GCF_024699075.1 Butyrivibrio sp. | reverse complement strand
GTAATATACGTAGGCTCTACGATATATTAATCGAACAGACATTTGCCGCTTTGCGCGGCGCCCGGACGAATCGAATTATCCCTGTCTCTGCTTGTGCTTAGGGTTTTCGCAGATAACACGAATGACACCCTTTCTCTTAATAACCTTGCACTTCTCGCACATAGGCTTAACAGAAGATCTGACTTTCATCCCGACTCCTTTCCTGTAGTTTCCCACATTCTTTATGTCATACTACCTCTTCACATAAAAAGACGCAAAGAGAGCCTTCTACGCAGAAGACCGTTTTATAGTATAGCGCAAAATAAAATAAAATGCAACAAATTTACCGCAAAAATTTCAGTAAATTTTTTCAGGAAAAATTACTTGTCTCTCCAAATGATTCTACCCTTTGTAAGATCATATGGTGAAAGCTCCATAGTAACCTTATCTCCGGGAAGGATTCTGATAAAGTTCTGTCTAAGCTTACCGCTTATATGAGCCAGAACTACATGTCCGTTTTCAAGTTCTACACGGAACATTGTGTTAGGAAGTTTCTCAATAACTTTTCCTTCGATTTCTATTACATCTGCCTTAGACATTATTCCCTCCTTGCTTTGTGCAGCATTTATTCCTCATCTTCAAGCATTGTCAATATTTCAGGTTCGCCATCGGTAATTGCGATTGTATTTTCATAATGAGCAGCAGGTAATCCATCTACTGTCACAACTGTCCAATCATCATCAAGCCATCCGACTTGTCTTTTGCCCATGGTTATCATAGGTTCAACACAGATCGTCATGCCTTTCTGAAGTTTGATGCCCCTTCGAATCTGTCTGTAGTTTGGTACATTGGGGTCTTCGTGAAGACTCTGTCCTATTCCATGGCCTGTCAGTTCATGTACTATTCCATAACCATATTTTGTAACATACTTATCAACGGCTTTGGATATCTCATAGAGTCTGTTACCGGCGCGTGCCATCTTTATTCCCTCAAAAAAGCTCTGCTTCGTAACATCTATAAGCTTTTGCTTTTCAGGACTTATATTTCCTACGCCCCATGTTCTGGCAGCATCTGAATGCCATCCTTTATAAATAAGGCCGGTATCGAATGTAACAATATCGCCTTCCTGCAATATTCTGTCAGCTCTGGGTATTCCATGAACTACCTCTTCATTTACAGAGATACAAATGGAAGCCGGAAAGCCTTCATAATTCTTGCAATTAGGAATACCACCCATTTTTCTGATCAGTTCTTCTCCTAAGGTATCAATCTCAAGAGTTGACATACCCGGGCGTAATGCCTGATGTAATTCTGCATGCACCTGTGCTAAGAGGTGCCCTGATTGTCTCATCAGATCAATTTGATCCGGTGTCTTTAAATAGATCTGCATAACAGGACCTCAATTATCCAAGGATCTTAACGATATCTTCAAAGACATCATTCATATCTTTGGTTCCATCTACTGTTTTAAGGATATTTTTGCCATCGTAATAGGTTATAAGAGGTTGTGTCTGTTCATGATAAACGCTGAGACGATTCTGAACTGTTTCAGGCTTGTCATCATCTCTTTGTACAAGCTCACTACCACAACGATCACAAATGCCTTCCTGTTTCGGAGGAATGTGCTCGATATGATAAGTAGCTCCACATTTAAGACATGCACGTCTTCCAGACATTCTTCTTACGATGTTCTCATCAGGAACTTCTACATTGATAGCATAGTCTATCTTGTCAGAAAGCTTTGTAAGCTCTTTATCAAGTACATCTGCCTGAGGAATAGTTCTTGGGAATCCATCAAGAACATATCCGTCCTTGCAATCATCCTTTGCTACTCTGTCTAAAAGAAGCTCTACTGTAAGTTCATCAGGAACAAGCTGTCCCTTATCCATATACTCTTTGGCTTTTTTTCCAAGTTCTGTACCATTTTTAATATTTGATCTAAAAAGATCTCCCGTTGAAATGTGCGGAATGTTGTACTTGTCACAGATCATCTGTGCCTGAGTTCCTTTTCCGGCACCGGGTGCTCCCAGCATTATAATCTTCATTCCCCTGTCTCCTCTTTTATGTATACAATCTTTTATGTCAACGTAAAAGAAGGTCGGGCCATGCAAATCCATGAAACCCGGCCTCTTTTTATAATTCTCAATCGTCTAAAAAGCCTTTGTAATTACGAACAAGCATCTGAGACTCAATCTGCTTAACTGTTTCCAGTATAACACTGACAACGATGATAAGAGAAGTGCCACCAAATGATACATTAGCATTAAAAAGTCCATTAAATACGATTGGAAGGACCGCAATGATTATCAGGCCACTTACACCAATTAAGATGATGTATCTAAGCATGGTCTGCAGATAATCGCTGGTTGGCTTACCAGGTCTGATACCAGGAATAAATCCACCCTGCTTTTTAAGATTGTCTGCAATCTCAAGCGGATTAAATGTAATGTCAGTATAGAAATAAGCGAAAAATACCATAAGCAGTACATAAAGTACAAGACCTAAGCTATATTTCCACTGTGAAGGCTGGAACCACTGGCCTTCGTTGAGGTATTTAAGAACCTCGCTCCATACTCCTGTTCCGTTATATCCCAGAAGCTGAGATACAATAATAGGGAACTGGAAAAGTGACATTGCAAAAATGATAGGCATAACGCCGGCTGTATTAACCTTAAGTGGAATCTCTGCTCCACTTGAACCTACAAGACGTCTGCCCTGCAGCTTCTTAGCATACTGTACCGGTATCTTACGCTCTGCATCATTGAGCAGGATTACAAGAAGTACCATTCCAATGATTATTGCAAGAATGATAAGTCCATAAACAACCTTCTGAACAACAGAATGGTTCATAAGGAACTGCTCATAAAGAGTTCTTAAATCCTGCGGCATTCTTGAAACAATGTTGATTGTGAGGACAATAGATATACCATTACCTACACCATAATCAGTAATTCTTTCACCAATCCACATAAGGAATGCACTACCAGCAGTAAGCGCTACAACGATTTCTACACAATATACCCAGTTCTGAGATTTGATAAGAAGTCCGTTGCGATAGAAACCTACTGCCATAGCAATTGATTCTACAAGCGCAAGTGCTATTGTGATGTAACGAGTAAGATTTGTAAGTTTCTTACGACCTTCCTCTCCATCATGCTGCCATTCCTCAAGAGCAGGAATAGCAATAGTCAGCAACTGAATAATGATTGAAGACGTAATATAAGGTGTAATATTCAAAGCCAAAATTGACATAGACTCGAATGATCCACCAGTAAAACGATCCATAAGACCTAATGATCCACTTGCTGTAAGTTCAGCAAACCATGCTGAAAACTGATCACCATAAATACCGGGAACAGTTATTAAAGTTCCAAGCCTGATTACTGCAAGCATCAGAAGTGTAAAAATAATCTTGCTTCTGATCTCTCTGATTTTGAATGCATTCTTTAGGGTTGTTAGCATCAGATCACCTCAGCTGTTCCACCAAGAGCCTCGATTTTTTCTTTTGCAGATGCACTGAATGCATTTACTTTAACCGTAAGCTTCTTAGTTAATTCTCCGCCACCAAGAATCTTAACACCATCATTTTCCTTCTTGATAATGCCCATTTCCTTAAGTGCGCTGACAGTAACTTCAGCTCCGTTATCAAATGCTTCCAGTCTGTCAACATTGATAGCTACATAATTCTTTGCATTGATGTTCTTGAAACCTCTCTTAGGAAGTCTTCTGAACAAAGGCATCTGACCACCTTCGAAACCAGGTCTTGGTGCTCCTGAACGAGCCTTCTGACCCTTGTGACCCTTACCAGCAGTCTTGCCGTTTCCTGAGCCGTGTCCACGGCCCCTTCTAAAATTATCGCTCTGCTTGGAACCATCAGCAGGTCTTAAGTTGGATAATTCCATGGTAAGAATACCTCCTATTAAACTTCTTCAACCTTAACAAGGTGATTGATCAGACGAATCTGGCCCTTAGTTGCATCGTTGTCAGGAAGAACAACTGTCTTTCCGATCTTACGAAGGCCCATGGACTCTGCAATCGCTCTGTTCTTGGGAACCTGACCGATCAGGGACTTGGTCAGAGTAATCTTTAACTTCTTGTCTGCCATTTTTTTACTCCTCCTTACGCCTGAACTTCCTCAACGGACTTATTGCGCTTCTTAGCTACTTCTTCAGGGCGCTTAAGCTCTGAGAGTCCGGTAAGGGTTGCAAGAACAACGTTCTGCTTATTGTTTGAGCCGAGAGACTTTGTACGGATGTTCTTGATTCCTGCAAGCTCACAAACGATACGAGCAGGACCGCCGGCGATGATACCGGTACCTTCGGGAGCTCTCTTAAGGAGAACATTTGAAGATCCGTACTGTCCGATGAAATCATGAGTAATGGAGTTATTCTCATCAAGTGCGATCTCGATGATGTGCTTCATAGCATCTTCCTTGCCCTTGCGGATTGCTTCGGGAACTTCCTTTGCCTTTCCGAGGCCTACTCCAACATGACCATTCTTGTCACCTACTACTACAAGTGCTGTAAAACGGGAATTGCTTCCGCCCTTAACAACCTTGGTAACTCTCTTAATGGTAACAACCTTATCTTCTAATTCCAACTGGCTTGCATCTACGATTGTACGTTTCATGTATTTCCTCTTCCTTTCCTAGAATTCCAGGCCAGCTTCTCTGGCTGCCTCAGCTAATGCTGCGACTTTACCCATGTAGATAAAACCGCCTCTGTCGAAGACAACCGTCTTGATTCCCTTCTCGAGTGCACGCTTTGCAATTACAGTGCCAACGTATGCTGC
>NZ_JAILQF010000224.1 GCF_024699075.1 Butyrivibrio sp. | reverse complement strand
TTGCCGGAGAAGAAAAAAAATCTGAAATTGTTACAAATAATGAACTCGTACTAATACAGAAAAATATTTTTGATATCCTTCAAGATACAGATCTTAGTATAGATAATAAGATTTCTTTAATAAAAAAATATCTAAATGGCGAAAACGTAACTGATGTTTCTAAGACCACCTGCAAAGACAGCTGCAGTATAAATACAGATTCACTAAACAGTCTTATAAGGATTGCAGAATTTGCTAAAGGCCAGTATTATACAATGTCAGATTACTGTGAAGCTTTTTTAAGGCTTGCAAAAGGAAGCGACGTTCATGTTCAGGATGCATTAAAAGCAGGTAAAGAAAAACTTCACGCCATGTTCCCTGATCTTGATCTTTGGATCTGCAAAATGTTTGTAAATGATATCTTCTACAGCCAGTTCCCTTTTATGGACAAAGATATGTCTATGTCACAGGCAGGGCTGCTTTTGGAGTACGAGATAAAATTATTGCAGGTTCTTCTTTACTCTAATGTAGACAATATTACATGCAAAGACGACCTTGTAGATCTTTGCATGTACTTTTTCAGAATGGCTGACTTTACACCATTTTCTCATAACGTCATAGTTCTTCTTGGAAGATGAACTACATAATATACTATTTTTCAAAAAGGGTAATGAATCAGCCAAAGCCGGTCCATTACCCTTTAATATAGTTCTTATTTACTCGATCACAAACTCTGCTGCTATTTCATATGTATCAGTTGATGAACTGTCTTTAACATTATTAACTGTCATTATAATTCTGTAAGTTCCTGCCAAAAGGCTTCCATACTGCTGCTCCCAGTTAAGTTCATATAATGTATTATCTCCTACTGTTATTGAAGACTTGCTATCTTCAAAGGCATCTTCATCCTGCACTTTTACTGCCACCCAGTAAGATCCATCATACTTTTCAAGTCTATACTTATCAGAAACTTCAATAGTTCCTATAATATCTGCACCAGTCTGAATCCATACAAGCCTTGCTCCTTTGGAGGAAGGGCTGCTTACTTTAAGAGAAAGTCCAAGCTTTGGAATTTCAGCTTCATATATATCAGCTTGTGATGCTTCATTTGCATCATCCTGAGCTGCTTCATATGTATCTTCCTGAGCTACTCCTTCAATATCGGATTGAGTAGCTTCATTAGCTGCCATTTCCGGTTCATAGGCCTCATCCTTAGTACTATCTGTTTCATACATGGCTTCGGATTCTTCCTCTTGTGCTTCTTCTGTTTCGCCAACTTCTTCATATGACTGTGCAGTCTCTTCAAAAGCCTGCTCAGATGTACTGCTTTCATAAGACGGCTTAACGCCAAAATCCAGAACATTTATAGCTGCAAATCCCAAAATACATGCTGCAGCTATAGCTACTATGCTCCATATTCTTTTCCTAAATTTGCGTCTTGAACCTGATATTTCTACGACCTTTGGGGCATTATCAAGATCTTCAGAAAGAACTTCCTGTATGTATTTGTCTTCAATGTCACTCATAGCTCTAAGCAGGTCTTTATTATTTTTAATCATATAGTGACACCTTCTTTCTCAAGATAATCCTTAAGCTTGCCTCGTATTCTAAGCAGGGTCATCTTGACATTACTCTCAGAAAGCTCATACTTATCAGCTATCTCTGCTATGCTATAGCCAAAATAATATCTTCTTATAAACATCTTACGGTTAAGTTCTTTTTGCTCAGACAAAAAATTATTCAGTATCTGCCCAAGTTCTCTGGATTCTTCCGTATTTTTGGCTTTATCATCAGCGATCACTTCTGCAAGTTCATCAAGTAGTACACCCACCTGTGCATTTCCTCTCTTATCAGCATGCATCATATCATATCGATCGAGGGACAGATTTCTTACTATTCTGGACAAAAAAGCAGATAAAACATCCGGCCTTTGCGGAGGAATAGCATTCCATGTCTTAAGGTAGGTATCATTCTCACACTCATCTGCATCTTCTACGCTATGAAGTATGCGCATCGAAATACTCTGTAAAAGCCTTCCATATTTAGCTTTGGTATTTACGATCGCATCCTCATTTCTTGCAAAGTACAGGTCGATGATTGCACTGTCTTCCATAAGATTCCCCATAAAATTGTCCCCTCTGATCATAATGACGGAGTATTAGCACCATGCGTCACACGTCGAATCACTTTTGTTTATTATTAAAGCATTTTCCATTACTGCCTTTAATGTCACATACCTTTGTTATTATACATATGCCCGGGACTTATTAAACCTTTTTCCGACGAAATGCATGTTTTATTGGACGAAATACATTTTTCATCTATGTATTTTTATCCATGTATTTTTATCCATGCATTTTTTCATCCATGTAATTATGAACACAGTCTCTTATCTTCTTCATAGATTCCTGAGTTTTGGGATTACGGCTTTCAAAAGAAAGCATCTGTTCTATAAATCCCTGCCTTAATGCTTCCTGAACACTTGCAGGATATACAAGTCCATATACAAGTGATATATGTCCAACCAGATGATCAATAGATGTTACCGTATGACATCTATTAACATTAAGGTGAGCCAGCGAATCTTCCAGAACCTTAGGAGATATATCATCTGTATAAAAAGCTTCCATCGGCATATTATAGATCTCATCCATAGGGAATTCACAATTGACCTTAAGGATATCAACCTTATCCGCATCTCTTAATATCTGAGAGTACATAAGTTCTCTGTCTGTCAGGGCTTTTGGAAGTTCATATACATTATGAAGTCTTATGGCTTTTTCCATAAGCTTATCTTCAGTACTATCCTGTATATAGTCACGAACATGACCATCTGTAAAAAGAATATCCGCGCTAAGAGCAGCATGATTAACGGATTCTGAGTCTATAAAGGTATTATATCTTCTAAGCTGTTCAAATCTTCCTATATCATGAAACATACCAAGAAGCCAGGCGAGGTCTACATCTTCGCTAGAAAGCTTAAGGCTTTTGGCGATCATATCGCAAAGATCGGCAACTCTGTAAGTATGTTCAACCTTAAGCCTAACCTTGGTATCTGTAATATCATAATCAGCTACATATGTAGCAAATACTTCTTTTACGTGTTCTCTGTCAATTATCATCTATTACTCCTTAGCCTTTATAATTCAAACTTCGTACATATAAATATGTTACTTTCCTTGCAATTTGATTACCTTGAGCAGTTAATAAAAACTGATCCGCAAAAAGAAGCACCGGAAGTTTCCAACCGGTGCCCTCAAACTTCTTATAAGATTTTAAAGCATTGAAATATATCCTTCAAGCTTATGGATAAATCGGATGGCCTTAGCTTATGATCAGCTGGATTTACATCAGTCAAGCTTTAAGATAAGCTCTAAAATACGCTTGCCGCAGATTTCCATCTCTTCTCTGCTAAGAAGCTTTTTCTTCTTGGCTGCAAGTATACGCTGTGGGAATCCGTTGGCCATCTTGACATCATTGCCTGCTGCTACTTCCTTGTAGTGCTCACCATGTCCCCACCAGTCTGTGGTAACCATGCCTTTAAAGCCCCACTCATCTCTAAGTATATCTGTAAGAAGCTCATGGCTTTCTGATGCTCTTACACCATTTATAGCATTGTAGGAAGACATGATGGTCCATGGGTCAGACTCTTTGACTACTATCTCGAAAGGCTTTAAGTAAATCTCACGTATTGCTCTTTCTGATGCACGTGAATCACTTTCATTTCTGTTAGTCTCTTTATTGTTTAGAGCAAAGTGCTTGAGAGATACTCCTATCCTATTGGACTGAATACCCTTAACCATAGCTGCTGCCTGCTTACCTGCAAGAAGAGGATCCTCTGAATAATACTCAAAGTTTCTTCCGCAAAGAGGGCTTCTGTGTATGTTAACAGCAGGAGTAAGCCATACTGCAATATTATTCTCTTTGACCTCTTCACCTGCTGCCTTACCAACTTCATATACGATCTCAGGATCCCAGCTGCATGAAAGGAGTGTTGAGCAAGGGAATGCCGTTGTGTGTACTCCAACTTCAGGAAGGATTCTAAGTCCGGCAGGGCCATCAGCTGTCATGACATTAGGAACTCCATAATCAGGAAAGTTACCAAAGCCAAAGGTATTTGCAACACCGGTATTGGGCTGGCCACCAAGAAGATCTGCAAGATCTTCATCCGAAAACTGCTTAATAAATTCATCAAGTGTCATCTTGCCTTCTGCCACTTCTATAAGCTGGTGCTTGGAAGGCTTGGATGTCCACATTGCTCTTGCATCAACATGACGGACTTCAGGCATGAATCCCATGTTCTTGTCCGGATTTTCAGGAAGTTTTGTAGCATTGATGTCTCTAGCCTTACCAGTCTTAAGTTTCTCATACTTACCATTTGCAAGAAGTCTCTTAGGAAGTGATACTGGTGCAAGTCGCTCTGTAAGCTGCTCTGTAACAGTATCTTTAGTAAGTGTAACTTCACTTACGCACAGAAGATTTCTTGAAGATGTTCCAAGGAAAATTCCGTACTCTCCCTTTTCAAGAACATATGCTGACTTTGCAATCTTGCCTTCATCATCATATGATGCCATCTGTGTTACAGGAAATGATATCTTAACAAGCTGTGATTCACCTGGCGCAAGAAGTCTTGTCTTCTTATATCCTGCAAGGACCTTGCTTGGCTTACCGAGCTTACCCTGTGGAGGACAGAAATATACCTGGATTACTTCTCTTCCAGGATATTTACCTGAATTTCTTACACGCGCAGATGCAGTGATATAAGCTTTCTTAACATCCGCTGACTTAAGCTCTACATTATCAGGATCATCTTCAAAGGTGAAAGTAAATTCTGCCTTATCATTATTTATCCTGCTAATATCTTCAACCTTAGCAGCAGGATCTACAACCTGGAATGTTGTATATGAAAGGCCATATCCAAAAGGATATACAACCTTATCAAAAGCTCCCGGTATTGTCTCAAAATATCTGTATCCTACATATATATCTTCTGTATAATTTACATACTTATCAGATTCATGGAATCCTTCTGTAGAAGGATAATCTGTAAGATCCTTGGCAAAAGTATCTGAAAGCTTACCTGAAGGAGTTCCTATTCCGCACAAAAGCTCAGCTTCTGCAAGACCGCCTTCCATGCCTCCCTGCCATGCCATAAGTACGCTCTGAATCTTCTTGTCATCCTTAAACCACTTGGTGTCAACAACTCCGCCAACGTTTAATACTACAACCACTTTGTCAAAAGCCTTTGTAACCTGCCTGACCATAGCTTCTTCAGCCTTGGTAAGATAGAAATCGCCTCTTTCAAAGAGCTTCTCTGACTCTTCTACAAGAGGGCTTACCCAGTCTTCCTTACGGCCTTCTGTTGCCTTGGTTCCTGCAACCTTACGGTCCCAGCCTTCACCTGAAAAACGGCTTATTGAGATAACTGCCACATCAGCTTCAATTGCTGCCCTTGTAAGAAGGTCCTTTGGAAGCTTAGGCTCTTCAAGCATTCCGGGAACTTTACCCTCTTTATACTGCTTCTCAACATTTTCTTTGTAAAAAGAAGCTGTTTCTTCATAAACATCAACACAGTCAGGAAGTGCCTTGAATCCGTCATATATATTATGAACATATGATACGGTAACATCTCCTGATCCGCCGCCACCTTTGACAAAATCAAAGGTTCCTTTTCCAAAAAGAGCTACTCTGCTTCCCTTGGAAAGAGGAAGTACGCTTTCTTCATTTTTAAGAAGAACCATTCCTTCCTTAGCCGCATTCTTAGAAAGCTCGATATGTGCCTTGCTCTCTGTTACCTTCTCCTTGCCCTCATAAAGAGGAAGATTTGGAAGATAAGTAATTCTGTTCCACTTTCCCATGTAACACCTCCATTATTATATAGCGCCTGTCCCAAAGGCTTTTATTCTTCCCAGCCTTCTGTATATCTGAAATGTACGCAGATATTCCTTACAAATTCCCCCTCAGAAAGCTTGATCTCAGCTTCATCTGAAACAGCAGGAAGCTGTGGTGTATCCTCCTCTGTAAGCTCAACTCTGATAAAATCATACATAACTGCCTGCGCATCATCTATGGCCTCATTTATATCTTTTCCCTCAAAAGTGACCTTATCAAGATCCGGGAAAAAACCCTTGAAAGTACCATTCTCTTCTTTAATTACTGATGGATATATAAATGTCATGTCTGTTATTCCTCGCTTCCTATTGCCACTGTCTTTAATGATCAAAACATGACTTTTGTCATTTCTTTCCAAAAGTCATGCATTATTCGCCATTTAATTATAACACAAAGCCTCTATACTGCTTTGTCCTAAGTCATTTTCTAGACCAAAGATAGGCATAGGCCTGTGTCCTTGCAGCAAAAGGCATGGTCTTTAAAAGCTCCCTTACCTCTTCCTTAGTATACCAGCCAGGTTCTATCTCTTCGACGTTTGATGTACTCTTTCTGAATTCGCCTCTTGCAGTGCCTACAACACATACATTAACTTCATTGGAGAAGCCTACTGCGCTGTATGACCTTCCAATATGGTCCTCTATAGTTACAAGCTCAAGTCCTGTTTCTTCCCACAGTTCTCTTTTGGCAGCTTCATCAGCGGTTTCGCCAGGATCTATAAGACCGGCCGGGAAGTTGTATACCCAGGAATCAACTGCAAGTCTGAACTCTTTATTTATAAGTAGTCTTTCATGCTTCTCATCTTCGATAATAAGAACTACTGCATCCGGTTTCTTATTGTGTAAGTCCTCTTCTGTTTTAATATCAGAGTTACGGCTGATAATCTCGTATATTTTCTGATCCTTATCTTCAGTTTCATATTCCAAATCATAGCGTGTAATGAATCTACCTTGTTCAAGTTTTTTGATCGATTTATATTTCATATATAATGTACCCTAATAACACTCTATTTGTTAAACTCGCAAACGCTTGGCTTTTTGCAGCCATCCAAATCAGCTGGTCATTTCACATGGCTCCATATACTATCTGGCGAATGCCTCTTATAAATGCGGGGTCTACGCCGCCATCTATTTGAGACATATACATGATTATAAGATCTTCTTCCGGATCAACACACATATATGTTCCTGCTTCGCCTGTAACTTCAATAGAGCCTGCTGCACCGTTAGATGCCGCCCTTACCGGATCCATGAGAACGTTTACGTAGCATCCATATCCGTAACCTTCTCTTCCAAATTCACCAAGCTGATCATAAGTCAGGTGGTTAGATGTCATGAAATTAAAGGTTCTTCTTCCTATGATTTCTTTTCCATGGAACGATCCCTTATTAAGGAGCATCTGACAGAAATGTTCATAATCTTCCACTGTAGAATAAAGACCTATTCCGCCTGATTCATACCATGGTCTGTCAAAGGGAGCTTCCATCTCAAATCTTGCAAGGGTATTGGCATCCGCTCTTGTAACCTTGCCCTTGGCATCGGGTCTTCCCATCATTACTGCCTGTCTGAAAGCCTTATCTCCGTCTATCATAAAATCAGTCTCTGACATATTAAGAGGAGTAAATACCTCTTTTTTCAAAAATTCAGAAAACTTCGTGCCCGAAATAACCTCAATCACAGCAGCAAGAACATCTGCATTAAGTCCATAGTGAAAAGAGGTTCCAGGATCAAACATGAGAACAGAATCAGCAAACTTATTTGCAATATCAACATTACTCTTTAGAATTCCCGATCTTCTCTGAACACGAGCCTCGCGATAGGCTTTGCTCATAGACTGTCCTGCTTCGCCGTAGTCACCGGGAAGCACAATTCCTGATGTCATATTAATAAGGTCTCTTATTAGTATAGGTCTTGTGGGAGCCTTGAATCCTCCCAAAGATGCAACCTTAATATCAGAAAATGCCGGAAGATATGTGCCTACCTCTTCCATAAGATCAAGTTCGCCCTTCTCATACAGGATCATGGCTGCAAGAGCTGTTATGGGCTTAGTCATGGACATAATACGATAGATACTGTCCTTTCTGTCCATTCCAAAATTATTCTCGTATACTTTTTTACCATTATGTTCTATAAGAATTGTGGCACCGGGAATGCTTGCGGCGCGCTTTTGCATAAAATCATCAAGCCTTGTGAGCTTTCTTATGTTCATTTATATAATTCCTCCAGATTTTTTTCGGGCATGTAAGACAGTTTTTATACATGTTAATAAATACACAGACAGCTGTGTATTTTGAGAAAAGAGATAAATCTTCATGCATAGTTTAAGTTAAATTCGAATGATATGCAATAAAGATTACTATTAAACACGTTCATATTGTAATGCATTTTGTTAAATCTCAAAAAATGACCTGAACACGATAGTTCAGGTCATTTCTTGATTATTTTTTCTTCTTTTTATCTTTTTTCTTATCTTTTTTCTTCTTGTCTTTGAAGAGCTTATCAAGTGTCTGATCGAAGTCATCAGAAGAATCTTTGTCTATGCTTTCTTTACCGCCTGTTTCTTCAAGTACGTTAAGGTCAACAAGAACAGGATGTCCTTCCTTGAAGCTTGTATCTATACGGTCCTCTTCCATGACATCGGACTTTTTAAGTTTAGGAAGAGCATACTTACTTTCAAAATAGAATACTGCCTGCTCGAATTCCTGATTCTTCTCAGCTCTTACCATTTCAAGGTATCCGTGGGTATCGAAACCGTCTTCACTTACCTGAATGATAGCAGCAGCGATGTTGGAACAGTGATCTGCAATTCTTTCAAAATCCGTTCCAATATCAGAAAGGTCGAATCCAAGATCTACTGTACACTTACCCTTACGAAGTCTTCTTACATGACGGCGCTTAACTTCCATATGAAGTCCGTCAATGACTTCTTCCAATGGCTCAACCGACTTGGCAAGTCTTATATCATTATTCTCAAATGACTTGAAGGTTGTTGATACAATCTCTTTAACCGCATTTGAAAATACCTTAACCTCTTCTGTAGCCTTGCTTGAAAATTGTCTTTCATTTTCATGCATTCTCTGGGTTACCTGAGCTATGTTAAGAGCATGATCTGAGATACGCTCAAAATCGCTTATAGTATGAAGAAGCACTGACAATGTATGGTTATCTTCTGGTGCAAGATGATGCTGGCTGACTTTCATGAGATAGGTATCGAGCTGATCTTCATATCTGTCGATCTCTTTTTCCAGATGTTCTACATTCGAAACCTTCTCCATATCGAACTCATCCAGAAGTTCCATTGCCATAAAGAGAGATCTCTCTGCAAGATTCTCCATTGTGATGGTTGCCTTCTTAGCCTGCTCCAAAGCAAATGGAGGATTAGCAAGGAATCGGTCGTCGAGAGTTGTGATTCCGCGGCTCTCTTCCATCTGCTGCTTCTCTTTTTCATCGATAGGAATGGTACGAAGTGCCATTGCAACAAGAATTCCTGAAACAGGTACCATCAATGGAGTTGCTATGAGGTTTACAAGAGTATGGATAATAGCAGGACCTGAGTAGCTTGCAAGATCATCAAGGAATGCAAAGTGTACAAATGCATTGATGAGGTAGAAGCCTACCATAAATGAGCCTGCTTTAATGAAGTTAAAGTACAAGTGCATAAGCGCTGTACGCTTACCATTCTTGCCTGCTCCAACTGATGAAAGAATAGCTGTGATACATGTACCTACTTCGGCACCCATAACAACAGGAATACACATTCCATATGTCATCATTCCTTCACCTGCAAAGGTCTGAACTACACCGATTGTTCCTGCAGATGACTGGATTATCATTGTAAATGCCACACCGATAATAAATCCGATAATAGGATTTGAGAAACTTCTAAGGAAGTTCTGGAATTCTACACTTTCCTTAAGAGGTGCAACTGCATCTGACATCATGTTCATACCGAACATAAGAACTGAAAATCCAAGAAGGACTGTTCCTATATTTTTCTTCTTCTCAGATTTAGAGAACATTAGGAAGACAATGCCGATAAGTGCAAGGAAAGGTGTAAAAGAAGTTGGTTTTAAAAGATTAGTAAAGAAGTTACCACCTTCGATTCCGTTTAGAGACAGAATCCAGGCAGTTACTGTAGTACCAAGATTGGCACCGAGTATAACGTTAACAGCCTGCGACAGCTGCATGATTCCTGAATTAACAAGACCTACAACCATAACGGTTGAAGCTGAAGATGACTGAACAAGAGCCGTGATCCCTATACCAAAAAAGTAGGCTATCCATCTTCTGGACGTTACCTTGGCAAGAGCGCTTTCAAGCTTGCCTCCTGCTGCCTTGGTAAGGCCTCCGCTCATGATATTCATTCCATAAAGGAACATTGCCAGTCCGCCGATAATACCGGCGATTAGTTCAAATATTTCTGTAATATCCATTTGATCTCCGTTGTGACCTTATCTCTGGCCACCTGTTATTTTATCCCCTTC
>NZ_JAILQF010000306.1 GCF_024699075.1 Butyrivibrio sp. | reverse complement strand
TCTGAGAAAGTAAGCAGTACAGATGCTGGAGAAAACTCTGAGAACATGAGTCTTACAGATGATGAAGAAGAATCTTCAAATGTAAGTCTTATGAATGAAGAGAGTGATGTAGAGGATGAAAATAGTACTGCTGATGCCTCTTGACGTTATTCCTACCTTGACAGAGAACCATTACAGGCGTAAACTAAAAGTGTTGTAAAATTGTATAAACAAATGCTGATTTTGGGCATGATATACAAAATATTGTACAATGAAAACTGAATAAGGAGGTGCTCCTGTAATGAGTATTACTACGGTGGTTATTATATCAGTAGTAGTAGCTGCACTTTCTATCATCATTACCGTTAATGTCAACAATGCCAATCATAAGAAAAATGATGCGGCAAAAATCGGAAGTGCTGAAGAAAGAGCAAGAAAGATCATTGACGATGCCCTCAAATCTGCAGAAGATACGAAACGTGAAAAACTCCTTGAGGCTAAAGAAGAGTCCCTGAAGACTAAGAATGACCTGGAAAAAGAAGTTCGTGATCGCAGAGCTGAAATCCAGCGCTCTGAGAGACGTATACAGCAGAAAGAGGAGAATGTCGAGAAGAGATCAGAGGCGATTGAGAGAAGAGAGCAGAGCCTGAGTGCCCGCGAAGAGAATCTTACTAAGAAGACCGCGGAGATTCAGAAGCTTGATGAGGAGAGACGTAAGGAACTTGAGAAGATCTCAGGACTTACAGCTGATCAGGCAAAAGAGTATTTGCTCAAGATCGTTGAAGATGATGTTAAGCATGAGTCGGCAGTCATGATCAAGAACATCGAAGCCGAGGCTAAAGAAGAAGCTGATAAGAGGGCCAAGGAGATTGTGATAGGAGCCATCCAAAGATGCGCTGCAGATCATGTCTCTGAATCTACTATTTCAGTTGTTCAGCTTCCTAGTGACGAAATGAAGGGACGTATTATCGGAAGAGAGGGACGTAATATTCGTACTCTCGAGACTATGACTGGTGTTGATCTTATCATAGATGATACACCTGAAGCTGTCGTAATATCCGGTTTCGATCCTATCCGTCGAGAGGTTGCAAGAGTCGCTCTTGAGAAACTCATCGTAGATGGTCGTATCCATCCTGCAAGAATTGAGGAAATGGTCGAGAAAGCCAAGAAAGAAGTTGCTACTCAGATCAAAGAAGAAGGCGAAGCAGCATCAATGGAAGCTGGAGTTCATGGACTTCACCCTGAAATTATCAAACTTCTTGGAAGACTTAAATTCCGTACAAGTTATGGGCAGAATGTTCTTAAACACTCGATTGAAGTATCTCAGTTATGTGGCCTTATGGCAGGTGAACTTGGCCTTGACATACGTATAGCCAAGAGAGCGGGTCTTCTTCATGATATCGGTAAAGCCGTTGACCATGAAATGGAAGGATCACACATACAACTGGGTGCAGATATCTGTCGCAAGTACAAGGAGTCAGCTCTGATCATCAATGCTGTCGAAGCACATCATGGTGATGTAGAACCTCAGTCTCTTATTGCAGTTCTGGTTCAGGCAGCAGATGCTATTTCTGCAGCTCGTCCAGGTGCTAGAAGAGAGACATTGGAGACATACACAACCAGACTTAAACAGCTGGAAGATATTACCAACAGCTTTAAGGGCGTTGAAAGCTCTTATGCTATCCAGGCTGGACGTGAAGTTCGTGTTATGGTTGTTCCGGATCAGGTTACTGATTCAGATATGGTTATCCTGGCACATGATATATCTCAGAAGATAGAAGCTGAGATGGAATATCCCGGACAGATCAAGGTTAATGTCATCCGCGAGAGCAGAGCAACAGATTTCGCAAAATAATACTTGCGAAGTTGCAAACCTAAAAATTAATAATGAAATCAACAAAAGAGTCGAATTTATTTCGGCTCTTTTTGAATTAATAGGATCAAGCTTTTGATACAATCCAAAATTTCTTCATTTTATAATGAGTAAAAAGCAAAGCGTTTGCGAGTTTAACAAAAAATGTTGTGCTTAGTTTATAAATGTTTTAGAATAAATAGCTGCTATGCTATTGTGAAGATGGTTAGTATATGCTAACATAATTTTGTTGATTTATTCACATATTTAAAAAGACAGGAGGCATTATTAATGCACGAATCTGGTGAAGATTATCTTGAAACCATTTATATTTTAAAGAAAAGAAATGGGAGTGTGCGTTCTGTTGATGTGGCTAATGAACTTAACTTTTCAAGACCGAGTGTTTCAAGAGCAGTAGGTATTCTCAAAGAGAATGGATACCTGACCGTAGAAGAAGACGGTGAACTTGTTCTTACAAAACTTGGTTTGGAAAAGGCCAAAAGTGTATATGACAGACATACTAACCTTACAAAATTTCTCATGCTTACTGCAGGGGTAGATGAAGAGACAGCAGAAACAGATGCTTGCAGAATAGAACATATTATAAGTCCGAACACTTTTGCAGGTATTAAGAAATACATTAAGGAAAATAGTAAATAAGCATTTGCGCATTTTATGATTAAAATGGTAATACAAGGCTTATTTGCGGAAGGATATACATGCTTCCAAGTAAGTTCATAAACAGAATGAAATCAATGCTTGGCCAGGAATGCGATGCGTTTCTGGCCTCTTTTGAATGCGAAAGAAGTAAAGCACTTCGCATAAATCCCCTCAAGCTTGAGGGCGGAAGTAAGGAGGCTTTACAAAAGATTCCTTTTACAACAGATAAAATATTATGGGAAGAAAACGGCTTTGTATATAAAGACACAGATGAACCTGGCAAGCATCCCTTGCACATGGCTGGCCTTTACTACATTCAGGAGCCAAGTGCAATGTCACCTGTTGCATATCTGGACCCAAAGCCCGGAGAAAGAGTACTTGACTTGTGTGCAGCTCCAGGTGGTAAAAGCACGCAGATTGCAGGAAGAATGCAGGGAAAAGGCGTACTTGTTACTAATGAGATCAACCCTGGAAGAGCCAAAATTCTTTCTGAAAACGTTGAGAGGATGGGCATTTCAAATGCTATGGTCCTTAATGAGACGCCTGAAAATCTTTCGGCAAGGTTCGAGGGCTGGTTTGATAAGATCCTCATTGATGCACCATGTTCAGGCGAGGGTATGTTCAGGAAAAATGAAGATGCTGTTACCAACTGGTCACCTGAAAATGTAAGGCTTTGCGCTGACAGGCAGGATGGAATACTGGATAATGCTGCAGCTATGCTGACACCTTCAGGAAGGATTGTGTATTCTACCTGTACGTTTGCGCCGGATGAAGATGAAGGCACTATCTACAGGTTCCTATTAAGACATCCTGAATTCAAGGTCTGTAAGGTTCCTCTTTTTGAAGGAATGGATAAGGGCAATCCTGCATGGGCACTTATTAACAGCGCTGATGAAAAAACTTATGGTTTAAGTAAAGATGCTACTTGTAATAGTTTAGGTGATGCAGATAATGATCTTATGTCACAGCTTTCTGACTGTATAAGGCTCTGGCCGCACCATCTGAAAGGAGAGGGACATTTCCTTTCAGTCCTTGAAAGGAAAGATACTGGTAAAGAAGATCCTGATAAAGAAAATACTGGCAAAGAAGATAATTCTGAAGTATTACCCATAACCTATTGTCCCGGCGGCTTCCAAAGAGGTATAAGGATAGGAACTGAAAGGTACGAAGATGGCATGAATGACCATGTGGATGAACCTTCCAAGACTTCTTCCAAAAAAGAGTTAAGAGAAAATAAAAAGAAGCTTAAAGCCAAGGACAGAAGAGCTATGGATAAGAATCTTGGAAAAGCTTCAAAGACGGCGCTAAAAGGTTCTGGCCTTGATATGGCAGGAAAGCTTTGGGAAGACTTTTCTGATGAAGTGCTGACAGATACAGGCAGAAACAGGCTTTGCGGAACTTTATTTACATTTGGAGAAAATGTATATCTGGCACCTTTTTATATGCCATCAACTGACAGACTTAAGGTCATGCGCCCAGGTCTTCATCTTGGAAGTATGAAAAAAGACAGATTTGAGCCATCACATTCGCTCGCTCTGTTTTTAAGACAGGAAGATGTGATAAGAAGTAAGGATTATCCAAGCCTTAGTAAGGAAATAAAAGACTTTACTACAGGCCTTACATTAAATGCTGATCTTGAAAATGGCTGGTATCTGATAACGGCAGACGGATGCAGTATCGGATGGGCCAAAAGTGATGGAAGAAGGCTCAAGAATCATTATCCAAAGGGGCTCAGGATCAATTATGCAGATTAGACAATAAATATCTACTTGCGGTCAAAATTTGAAATCGCACGCAAGAATCTGACAGTGTCAGATTCACTTTCATCTAAATATGAAAGCTAGTAAATTTGTATAAAAATACCACACAAATCTTCAACTTTTTTATAAATGGCATTGACACGTTAGTGTGTTATAATGAGTCTGAATATGTGGCTTAAGATATTAAGCCATTAACTTGATTTCGTGTTTAGATGTATTATTTAATCGAAGATTCGAAGCATGAGGTTATAATTATGAAAGAAGAACGTCCTGTATTTGTTGTCGGTCATAAGAACCCGGACACAGACAGTGTATGTGCAGCCATTGCTTACGCAAGGCTTAAAACAATAGTAACAGGCAGAGCTTACGAACCAAGAAGAGCAGGTCATCTTAATGAAGAGACCAGTTATGTTCTTGACAGGTTTGGAGTTGATAAGCCGCAGATGCTGACAGATGTAAGAACTCAGGTCAAAGATCTTGAGATCAGAAATCTTGAAGGTACAAGCGGAAACACTTCTTTGAAGGATGCATGGGAGATCATGCGTAATGCAGGAGTTGTTACCGTATGTGTTACCAAAGATGATCAGCTTCAGGGTATTATCACTACCAATGATATCGTTACATCATATATGGACGTATATGAGTCAGATATCCTTTCAAGTGCACATACTTCATACAGAAATATTGTAAAGACACTTGATGGTAAGATGATAGTCGGTGAAGAAGATGGCAAAGTTGAAAAAGGAAAAGTAGTAGTTGCAGCTGCAAGCCCTGAAGTAATGGAGAATATCATCAATTCAGGCGATGTTGTAATTCTGGGTAACCGTTATGAGACTCAGCTTTGTGCTCTTGAAATGGATGCAGACTGTATTATCGTATGTGACGGAGCAGAAGTTGCACAGACTATTCAAAGGCAGGCAGTTGCTCATAACTGCCGTATTATTACTACTCCTCATGATACTTATACAGCATCAAGGCTTGTAAACAGTAGTATGCCTATAGAGCACTTTATGAAGAGTGAAGGACTTGTTTCCTTCCATATGGATGACTATATAGAAGATATTCAGGAAGTTATGGCTCAGGAGCGTCACCGCTATTTCCCTGTGCTTGATGAAGACGATAAATACGTCGGAATGATTTCTCGTCGTAACTTCCTTGGTGCAAGGAAGAAACAGCTTATACTTGTCGATCACAATGAGAAGAATCAGGCTGTACATGGTATAGAATCTGCAGAGCTTTTGGAGATCATAGATCATCACAGGCTTGGAACCATATCAACTTCATCACCTGTTTTCTTTAGAAATCAGCCTCTGGGATCTACATCAACTATTGTATATCTTATGTACAAAGAGAATCAGGTTGAAGTTGACGCCCAGACAGCAGGCCTTCTAATGGCTGCAATCCTTTCTGATACTCTGATGTACAGAAGTCCTACTTGTACCCAGATAGACAGAGATGCAGGTGCAGAGCTTGCCAGGATCGCAGGTGTTGATGCGGAAGATTTTGCAATGGAGATGTTCCATGCAGGAAGCAATCTTGGATCCAAGACAGCTCCCGAGATCATACACCAGGATTTCAAGAAGTTCACTGTTGATAATAAGACAATCGGTATCGGACAGATCAATTCGATGAGTGCCGAGGAACTTGCCGAGATCAAAGAAAAAGTTGTTTCTGAGCTAGATAATACACTTAAGGCGGACGGAATTGATATGATTTTCTTCCTGCTTACAAACATCTTGAAGGAATCATCTGATGTTGTTTTTGCAGGAAATGGCGCAGAAAGTATAATAGAAAATGGATTTTCAGTAGAAACAAGAAATAAAGGAGCATTTCTTCAAGGCGTCGTATCCCGTAAGAAGCAGTTCCTTCCGACAATTGTTGATACCCTTGAAGGGTAATAATACTGGGAAGCTTATGGGAAAGGAATAATTGTGGAAAAAGTAGTGAGCAACAAAACACTGCAAGAGTTCAGTGATGTTTTGTTGAAGAGTAATAATTCAATCAAAATAGCGCAGGAAGCTTTTGACCTTGTGTCAAAGCAGTTGCCATTGGGGAAAGTAGTATTAGAAGTTTTAGCTATACCAAGTGATGATAATAATGTTCTTGAGAAAAAGGATCTGTCATATCCTATATTTGTAAAGGACAAGGAAGCAAGGCTTGCTGATTATCAGCTTGAGTTTTCATACGGACCTGCTGATAAGAGAATAACTTTTTTATGTACATCAACAGCAGAGGATGGACATTTTACAGACGAGGAAGCAGATACTTTAAGGGACTTTGTCAACGAAATGTATTTTCACACTGACAGAATGTACATAGGTAAAGCTCTTGATAAAGCTTTTGTAACTCAGAAGATAACAGCTCTTCCTAATCAGAAAGGTTATATGGCCAAAGTAAGAGAGCATATCAATAAGAACTCTTTCGATGACTATACAGCTTTTTGTTTCAATCTCAGAGGTTTTGGACTTCTTAATTATGAGTTCGATGAAAAAGAAGTTGATACTATCCTTAAACGTTATGCCAGAGAGCTTAAGAAGAGAACTGTGTGTGATGAGGAAATAGGTCATCTTGGCGGAGATAATTTCGTTGCACTCATTAAAAAAGAAAGAGCAGAATATTTCCTTAATCAGATTAAATCTATAGAGACTTATGGCAGATACAAGGATAGGAAGATTCCTGTAACCATTAAATCTACCATCGGTGTATTTGATCTTGAGGAAAGAAAGATCCATCACCTTGGAGAAGTAATAAGCCAGCCGGAAGCTGCACTTAATTATGCAAGAAGAAAGCGCAGAAATGTAGTATGGCTTACTCCTGAGATATTGGATGAAATATTTTTTGACAGACAGATATATGACGGACTTACAAATGCGATCAACAATGGTGATATCATGACTTATTATCAGCCTAAGGTTAATCTTGAGACCGGCGAGATAATAGGGGCTGAAGCACTTGTAAGATGGAATTATGGCGGAACTATGCTTTCTCCTGATTGCTTTGTTCCTATACTTGAGAAGTCTACAAGAATAAGCGAGCTTGATTTCTATATATTAAGACAGGTTTGCCGCATGCTTGCTTTGAGGAAGAGAGCGGGCAAGAGCGTGGTTCCTATCTCTGTTAATTTTTCAAAGAGAGATCTGGAAATACCTAACATTGCATCTATTATTACTAATATTATTGAAAAGTATGGAATTAATAAAGATGAGATTATCGTAGAAGTGACGGAGACAGCTTATTCCGATGAGCAGGAAAGGCTTATATCCTTCCTTCAGCAGATGAAAGACAGTGATATTTCCACATCTATAGATGATTTTGGTACGGGTTATTCTTCTTTATCTGTAATACGTGAATATCCGGTAAATGAGATTAAGATAGACAAATCCTTTATTGATAGAAAAGTACTTACAAGAGAAGATGAGGCTATTGTAGGCTCAGTTGTTGCCATGGCTCGTCTTTTAAGACTTCATGTTATCACTGAAGGAGTTGACAACAGCGATCAGGTTGATTTCCTTTTAAGGCTTGGATGTAGTAGCGCGCAGGGATTTCTTTTTGATAAGCCCCTTTGCTATGATGACTTTAGCGAGGTTCTCGACAGAGGCCGTTATGAGGTCACATGGGGACAGAAAAGAAATAAAGTCTAAAACATATTATTAAATATGCAGGAACTATTATGAGTATAGTTATCACGATTTATTCCAAAAGCGCTTTTAAGGAATTTGTACTTCCGGCAGGTACTAACAGGAGGCTGGCTCTTCGTATAGAGAGCAGGAAATTCCGCATAGAGGAAGATGTAGCAGTTCTTTTGGATAATATAGGCGGAAGCTGGAGATTCTTGTATTCAAATGAGGTCAATCAGCTTAAACTTCCGTTATGTCAGATAGATAATTATGATGGCTACGCCTTAAAAGAGGGCGATAGCCTTTCTTTGCGTACAAGATATGGTGAACGTCTGGCTGTAATGGTAAGAGAGAAAGAAAAACCGTTTATAGCTTACAAGAAGTATGATCTTAGCGATATAGTTAAGCTTTCTATTGGAAGCGGCGAGGAATCTGATATAAGGTATTCTTTTCTTTTGTCAGAAAGAGAAGTTATATCATCGCTCCATGCAGTCATGGAAGCAGATACAAATGAAAAGGGTTGGATTCTTACGGATAAAAGTACTAATGGAACCTTTATTAATGATATCGCTATACATGGTTCAAGAAAGCTTATGTTCGGCGACAGGATCAATATATGGGGACTTTATATGGTCTATGCAGGAGATGTTCTTGCTATAGATCAGACTTCCCATGCACGGCTTTCGGACAAGCTTTCTAAGATTGAAGGTAAGAAAAACGATGATGAAGAATGCATCAAAAGACCGCAGGAAAGAGATTCTTTTGTAGGACCTGATAATAATAAGGTGATCTATCACAGACCTCCTCGTAACATGGACAGGCTTTTTGCAGAAGAGATAGTTCTTAAACATCTTCCGTATAAGGCTCATATTATTGCTAATGATTCATTTATCCCGCATACGGGATTTTCTAAAGAGATAAAGCGCATCCGCAGTGACTATGCGGATTATCTTGATGTGATGGAAAATAAGATTGCATCAAGCAGAGAGAAGAACAGAAAGATCCTTAATGACAGATATCCAAGCGCACAGGAAGTCAGCGATTGCAGAAAGGGACTTCCTGATAATCTTTGGAGCAGGAATACATCTCACAAGGATTTTCTGTATCACAGAGTAGGTAAGGGTACTATTCCACTTCAGATGAAGGTGGAACTGTCTGAAAGCAATAATGTCTTTTATGATGATGAGCTTGATAAGAGATGTCTTGAAATATCCAAGAAATACAAGATGCTTGATAATGTTCCGGTATGTGTTGATCTTGCCAGTGAGAATCTTATTGGTATAGTTGGTGGAAATGGTAAGAGAGGTTCTTATCAGATCGTTTATGATCTTATAGCGCAGATCACAACCCAGAACTGTTATACAGATGTTAAGCTTGCTTTCCTTACAGCTAATGAGATTTCCGGTAATAATGATTCATGGTCATTTGGACTATGGTTTCCTCATGTATGGTCTGAGGATAGAAAGAGAAGATATATTGCATTCGAACAGGAAGAAGTAAGTGATGTATGCTATGACCTTACTTCAGTATTTAGAGAGTATTCCAAGTATCCTGATAAGGACCATCCTCATTATGTGATCATAGTAGAGGATCAGTCGCTTCTTGAGGGAGAGCTTATAACCAAGTATCTCTTTGATCATGAAAATGCTCCGTTCGTAACTACACTACTTATGGCTGATGATGTGGCTGATCTTCCTAATGCCTGCAACCTTGTCATTGAAAATGATAATAATTACAAGGGAATGTATTACATCCGTGAAGGTAAGAGTAGTGGTATAGAGATTGAATTTGACAGTATCAGTCCTGAAATCCTATACGAGCTTTCGGGAACTCTTTCTACGGTTGTTGTAGACAATGAAGGCGGCGGTGGAGAGATCCCTGATGAAGTCAGCTTCTTTGATATGTATGGGGTATCTGGTCCTGAAGATCTTAATATAGAGGACAGATGGCGCAGAAACCGTACTTATGAAGGCATAAGAGGCTGCATAGGTCAGATAGCAGGTGCACGTCCATGCATACTGGATCTTCATGAGAAGTATCACGGACCACATGGACTTATTGCTGGAACTACAGGTAGTGGTAAGTCTGAACTTCTTCAGACATTTATACTTTCGCTTTCTGTAGAATACAGCCCTGAAGACATAGCCTTTTTCCTTATTGATTATAAGGGAGGCGGAATGGGCAATGCCTTTGCAAAGCTTCCACATGTTGCCGGACAGATATCCAATCTGTCAGGACCTTTGGTACGCCGTGCAATGGTCGCTATTAAGAGTGAGAACCGCAGAAGACAGCGCCTTTTTATAGAGAGCGGTGTTAATAATATTGATGCATATACAAGACTTTACAAGAACGGAGAGACTAAGGTTCCGCTTCCGCATCTTCTCATAATCATTGATGAATTTGCACAGCTTAAAGTTGAGGAACCTGACTTTATGCGTGAGCTTATAAGTGTTGCCCAGATAGGCCGAAGCCTTGGCGTACACCTTATTCTTGCTACGCAAAAACCTTCCGGAACGGTTGATGATAATATCTGGAGTAACTCAAAGTTCAGAATATGTCTTCGTGTTCAGGACCAGAAAGACAGTATCGAGATGCTCCACAAAAACGATGCGGCCTTTCTTTCAAGTACTGGAAGAGCCATACTTCAGGTTGGAAGTGATGAGCTTTATAAAGAGTTCCAGTCTGGCTATACAGGTCAGGCTTATGATAAAGATGGAAGTAATCATAAGATAACGGCAAGACTTCTTACCAATACCGGACGTGAAGGCCTTATTGGTAACTATCTTGAAAGCCGCCGTAAGGCTGCTCTTAGACATGAGTTTATACTGGGTCTTGTAAGGGATGAAGAGTCTTTAAGCGGAACTGCTTATGAAGATGTGCTCTACAATAACTTTGCAAGACTTCGTGATGAGATACTTCAAAATGAGCCTGAGCTTATAAATGATGGAGATCTTCTTGCTGACAGGATCATCGAAAGATCAGAGACGGAGAATATAAGACTTCCTCAAAGAAAAGAAAAGACTCAGATAGAATGCGTCATTGAGCATATCATAGAAACTGCAAGAGAGCTTGATCTTCACAGCAATACTCCATTGTGGCTTCCTGAACTTCCTTCACATCTTTGCCTCAAAGATCTTGATGGATATGATGATACATCCTATAAGGATGGCAGATGGCCACATTTTTCAAGAAGTGCTGATTATAAGACTTATGCAGGTCTTATAGATGATCCTGTTAATCAGTATCAGATGCCTCTTATCATTAACTTTTCAAGAGGCGGTAATACAGCAGTTTGTGGTATGACATTAAGTGGCAGAAGTACATTTATGCAGACGGTAATCTATTCACTCTATCAAAGTTATGATCCGTCAAAGCTAAATGCTTATATTCTGGACTTTGGTGGCAGAATGTTTGAAATATTCGAACAGGATGCTCATACAGGTGGTGTTGTATATGATTCTGATACGCAGAGGATTCCTAATCTTATCTGCATGATTCAGGATGAGATTGCAAGGAGAAGAAAGGAATATGCAGGCGCCGGCTTTGATGCAGTAAGATTAGAAAAAGGCTTTAAGGATCCTGCTATCATTCTGGCAATTGACGATATAGCTTCTTTTAGAGAGAAGACAGAAGGAGCATATGATGATGCTCTTCTGCAGATAGCAAGAGAATGTGCAGCTGTTGGAATATATCTTCTTATATCCGGAAGCGGATTTGGTATAAGAGATATCCCTGGAAGAATGTCAGATAGTATCAGAAATATCTTCTGTCTGCAGATGCCTGATAAAGTGGGCTATATGGATGTTCTTAGAACATCACAGATTGAGATCACACCTCAAAGCTCAGTTGCAGGAAGAGGTCTTATATTATCATCAGGCCATACGCTTGAATTCCAGACGGCACTTGCCACAGATGGTGACGAGCTTACAAGATCTGAGCGCATAAGAGAAACTCTTAAGAAGCAGACTCAAAACTATGATGGGCCTAAAGCAGTGGCTATTCCTTATATTCCGGATAAGCCAACATGGACACTGTTCAATGAAGCATTGTCAAATTTAGGTGCAGGATTGCTTCCTATCGGTTATAATATTACAAGTGCACGTATTGAGAGTATTGACCTTGATACGACATATCTGTACCTTATAAGTGGAAGACCCAGAAGCGGTAAGACCAACCTTATACGAGTTCTTGAAAGAACAGCGCTTAAGCTTAGCCCTTTGGAAGTGACCGTATTTGAAACAAGTGGAAGAAATGAGCTTAAAGCAGATGCTGCTGATATGGACTTTGCTTATGTGTCTGACGTAGATGGGGCTGTTGAATGGTTATCCGGTATTATTCCTGTATTTAAGGAAAGAAATGCCGTGAAAACCAAACTTAAGGCTCAGGGTATGAATGATGAAGAGATACTTAGCGATATCAGGAATATGGGCGGACCTGTATTTGTATTTATAGATGACCTTGTAAGCTTTGCCCAGATGCTGCATAGTGCCGAAGGAGTTACGCATAATCTTGCAGGTGCCATGACCAACCTGTTTGAAAAAGGAAACCTTCTCAACATTTATTTCTTCGCAACTTATGACGATGAGAAGAAGATTGATGCAGCAGGTCTTTCTGTATATGAAACATATGTTTCTTATAGAAATGGTATACACCTTGGAGGTATGGCTGATTCACAGAGTATATTGAGATTTGATGGTATTCCTTACAGGAAACTTACAGCTGCAGGTAAGCCGGGAAGCGGTATCACATCATCAAATAGTGATAAAGGATCAGTACAGGTTGCTATTCCTCTTGTATGATACTGGAATTAATAGTTATTCTTATTTAATATGTAAATAATAAATGAGGTGAAAATGATTTATTATCTTTCATTAATGGAAAGCAGATTAGAAACGCGTATGTTAAAAGCGCTTATCCCTTCTTATGCTGCAAAGTATACGGATGATTATTGGGACTACTGCTATACAGAATACCTTGATGAGGCACTTCAAAGGATTGAAGATATTGCAAAGCATGACATTATTGCATGGGATGCTTCGATCAAAGAGGCGGGAAATGAGCTTCTTAATATCAGAAAGGCTAATCCTACAGCTTTTCTTTTTCTCTTTGCTTCGGGAAGAATGAACCCAATGCTTTATGTAAGAGCAGGTATAGCTCCTGATGCTCTTTGGATCAAACCTTTGGAAAAAGAGGGACTGTCCAAAGTGCTTGAAGAGTCTTTTGAGCTTATACATGAAAGAATTAAAAACAGCAAGGATAAGATGATCACTATCCTTTCGGGTAATTCTCAGAAGTATATTGAGCTGGATCTCATTGATTATATGGAGACGAGGGAGAAGAAGGTATATATAAGGATGAAGAATCAGGAAGTAAGTATGTATGGTACTCTTGATGACCTTATGCTGAAACTCCCCAAGTACTTTATGAGATGCCACAGAAGCTATGTAGTTAACATGCTTCATGTAGATCGCATTAAAGTAGCTGAAAATTATATCATAATGAAAAATGGCGACACAATACCAGTTTCAAGGACATATAAGAGGGAGATAAAAGAGTATGGAATTAAGAATGAATAACATATATATCATGAGCAGACTGGATCTTTCTGTACTTCTTTTATCAGCCAAAAAAGACAGAATATGTTCTCTGGCTCTGCCTAAAGCTAATGAAGTAGATGACCTTCAGATTCTCGGAAGCGCATTCAGACTTGCCAAAGATGGACTTCTTGAAGTGCCTGTTAATGAAGATGTGCTTGATGAGAGTAAAAGAGAAGCAGCGATGCAGGTAGATGATATACATCCATCAGATGATGCGATGGAATTTATGAAGCCGCTTGTATCAGCTGAAAGAGTGCTCCTTCTCGTACCGTATGATAAAGAGATCGATCAGAAATTTATATACTGTTCTGAAGATGGAGTCACACTTATAGAAGAAGATGGTCACAGAAAAGACAGGATAAGAGTTACTTCTTTTGACAAGGATGGATTTGAAGACTGGATCAAATACACATTTGATCTTGAGGAGAATGTTCCTGCAACAGAAGAAGCAAGCAATGAGTATATCAAAGCTCTTGATCCTGAAGATATAGAACGCGAGAACTTAAAGGCAGTCAGAAGAATGGAAGTATCTGACCTTGGAACATGGATGGAAGATGCAGGTAAGAGCTCGGGGCTTACTCCTGTATTTGCAATGTCATACATGAGAGGAAGCGATGGTGTCATGACCAAGAACAGCATGGTACTTCGTGGAAGATTCTCTGAATGGGTAATAGAGTGCCCGGCAGGAGACATACTCTCTGATAGCGCAGAAATGGAAGTATGGCCGGCTTACGAAAAGATGTGGGCAAATATATGATACTTGTTGATTTACAGGTTGTATCACTGGACAGACATTATCAGTTTAGTCTTGATGAGACTAAAAGTGTCTTTGAACTTATAACAGAGATCAAGGATATATTGTGTCAGAAGGAACAGTGCGAGATGCTTGGCGATGATGAAGATCTGATGCTATGTTCGGTGACTCAGAATGCAATTTTAGCTAAAAACAAAACATTATCTGAGCAGGGGGTACGCAGCGCAGAGCGCTTGCTGTTATTTTAGGAGTAGATATGAGAGTAGATACAGACGTCTTAAAAGAAGCAGCTGACAGCAGAGTGAAGATCTGCAAGAAGCTGGAAGAAAGATCACTTGAGCTTCAGAGACTTATCAAGGAGCTCGAAGCCTATGATGGACTAGATGATATATGTACAAATGCACGTGAGATCAATGCTTGTCTTATTAAGGATATCCTTATGATAAGACAGACAGGCATGGCACTTCACAGTATATCAAGAATATATGAAGATGGTGAGAAGCTTATAACTGATCATTCAGACGGAACAGGCTTTATCATCAAAGGAAGAGAACTTGGAATTCTCAATGATCTTGAACCTCTTCGTTCTTCCTATGAGCGAGTTGTTCGTGGTGACAATCTTCAGAAAATAGGAGGAGACACAAATGAGTAGAATAGAAGTGGATATAGATCAGCTCGTACGTGATTCACAGTCTGTTTCAGAGCATCTTACAAGAATCCGTAACTTAAGAAGTGATGAACCAGAGGGCTTGAAAGAACAGGGTGACAACGTTGTAAATGGCCTTGAGGAATATAGCCGCTGTGTGCGTTTTGCTGCTGACAATTACAAAAGAATGCAGAACGAAGTTCGTGATGTTATTGCTGCTATAAGTGTAGAGTAAATGCATTAAGGAAGTGACATACTATGAGCAATATGAAAAAAGAGATAGAAGAGTTAAAGAATACAGTTAAGAACATGAATGGTTATTGGAGAAGCGAAAGCTCCAAGGTGCATCAGGAAATCTTTGCAGATATCATTGATGATGCGCAGGATTATGCTGAGCACTTTCCTGAAACTGCTAATGCAACCACAAAGACAGAAGTATTTGATTCTGATCTTTTAGACTGATGATAGAGGTGTTTTGATGATTGATAATAAGTCTATAACTCCTGAAGTACTTAAAGATAAGGCATTGAAGATCGAAGAACTTGCCGATGCCATTAAAAAGGATGTACTATATGTAATTCAGGATAGTGATGAGAAAACTTTTGATTCATGGAAGGGCGAAGAAGCTGACATGTTCCGTATTAAGGAAAATGTTATTGCAGACGCCCTGAAAGACGATCTTGATAAAACAGTTAAGCTTGCAGAACAGATGAGATATCTTCTTTCTAAAAGCGAAAGGATCTGAAAATGATAGAAATGGTTCAAAAATACTGGTATGTATTGATTGCTATAATCGTACTTCTTATAGCTTTCATAATCGTACTTCTTGTTTATATAAAAAATAATTCTGCAGAAAGCGGTAATAAGAAAGCAGAAAAGACAAGTGTACCCAAAAACAGTACCGGTAATAATAAAGATAACGGTGATAACGTTCATCGTACAAAGTTTGTAGATCTTGGTGACAGAGAGTCAGGAGATACGATCCTTCTTTTTGATTCACCAGGAAAGGTCTGGATAGATGATATGGACAGACCTGAAATTAAATTTGAAATGCCTTTGACAGACGCCGGAATTAATATAGGTTATGATAAGAGCAATCAGGTATGTCTTGATTATGATGATACTGTTTCAAGTGTTCATTGTCGTATCTATCCTTCCGGAAGTAAGACTTATATCGAGAATAAGAGCAGAACTAATCCCATTATTGTAAATGGTCAGAAGATAGAAGAGAGTGCTGCTATCTATTCTGGAACAGAATTAATTGTGGGGAATATCAGACTAAGTATTAAATTTGCTTGAGATATTTTAGCAGCAAGTGGAGGATGGCATAATTGGGGAGTATCAGATGTCCGTATTGTCAGGAAATGATACCTGATGACTTTGCCCATTGCGGTTTTTGCGGAAAAGATGTTCAGGTAAAAAATGAGAAATATATGCTGCAGATCGGAACGGTTCTGCAGGACAGATATTATATAGGAGCAGCTATTGGTCAGGGCGGATTCGGCATAACTTATAGCTGTTGTGATCTGCGCCTTGATATGAAGGTTGCTATCAAGGAATATTATCCTGATCGTCTTGTGACAAGAGATACATCTGTATCTGATAATATAGTTCTGATCAACCAGTCTAAGAAATCTGTCTATGATCACGAAAAGGACAAGTGCCTTCTTGAAGCACGTACACTTGGAGACTTTGCCGATAACCCGGGTGTAGTAAGAGTCAGTGATATATTCAATCAAAACGATACAGTATATATAGTTATGGAATATCTTGAGGGAATGACTCTTGAGCAGTTCAGAAAGCGTAATCCTTATGTGGATTTTGAGTTCTGCTATAAGATGTTAAGCCCTGTTATAAGCGTCCTTGAGCGTATACACGAAAGGGGGCTTATTCATCGTGATATCAGCCCTTCCAATATCATGGTGCTTCCTGATGGAAGAGCCAAGCTCCTTGATTTTGGCTCTGCAAGCCGCTATGACAGTAGTAGTGATGATGATGATGAGATTCTGGTCTTAAGAGAAGGTTATTCTCCTATAGAACAGTATCAAAAAGGCGTAAAGACAGGACCCTGGACAGACGTATATTCTTTTTGTGCGACCTTCTATTACATGCTAACAGGAGTTAATCCTGTAAGTGCCAATGAAAGAACCGGTAATGATAAGCTTGAAAGACCTTCAAAACTTGGAGCGGTGATACTTGGCGGACAGGAAGATGCTCTTATGCATGGACTTGTATTAAATCCTAAATATAGAACAAGATCAATGAAGCAGCTTGAAGATGAGATGGAGCTTCGTGTCCCCGTTATCAAACCTGAGCAGTTCATAGATCCGGAAGATGGGATCAAGCTAAATTTACTAGATGGTATATCAGGAATGGTTAGTTTAAATCCTGATCTTGACAACAAGAAAGAAGATACAATAAAGAAGGGCAAAAGAAAAAAGCTGATAGCACTTATTGCAGCAGCTGTATTTCTTATTGTATGTTTAAGCTCAGCGCTTCTTTATACAAGCCATAAGACGAGGATAACTACAGCTTATCTTATTGAAGAAGTAAATCAGGATCTTGCTCAAGAAGAGAAAGTAAAGCTGACAATAAAGACCAATGTGAATTACAGGAAGTACTATACCTATACTACATCTTATCCTTCAGCTTACAGTAATGATGAGACTGTGGAAGTGTGGTCAGGTCAGGACGACTGTCTGTATGTAAAGAATACAAGTAGTAGAGGATATGGATATGTGGCATATATGATCATGGATCATTTAAAGGGCAATACATATAAGCTCGGCAAAAATAAATCTTCCTCTTTTGAGCTTGATAATAACTATGTCTCATACATTATCCCAATGCTTTTAAAAGCATCCTGTCTTAATGAGACTATGCAGATAGCAGAAGACAAGACCAAGATAGATGGTAGCTATTGCTATAAAATGAGTACTCAGATGAGCGTATCATCTGTATTATCAGTACTTGATGAGCTTAATATCTATGAGGACATACCACAAAATTTTATAAATTCATATGGTCTTGTTCCCAAAGCTGTTGTTACAGCTTATATAGATACTGAGGATCATAGTCTTAAAAGAATAAGTATTACAATGACAGATGTTGATGACAATGCTTTGACACAAGCTTACAACAAATATACAGGTGAAGAAAAATACGCACTCGATAATATGTCTGTAACGATGAATATAGACTATGCCTATGGCGAGAAGGCTCAGATAGGTGAAAATGAAGTCAGAAAGTTTACAGATATAAAGTCCAGGATAGAAGCAGATGACTCAGTTACCTGGGCTTATGAATGGGGGAAGATCTGGAGTTTTAATATTTTCTATTAGACAGATATTAAAGCGTGAAAAACAAAAAAGGAATTCAAAGCAGTAAAGCTGTGAATTCCTTTAAAATGCCGGTGGCGGGACTTGAACCCGCACTGAGTTGCCCCAAACAGATTTTGAGTCTGCCTCGTCTGCCAATTCCGACACACCGGCGTTTGCAACTCCATAATAATAGCATATTAGAGCATATCACGCAAGATTAAATTTTCTTATATAAGGAGATAAAGAGCATGAAAGTAGATCCCAAAATGATAGAGATGGCTGATATATATCACCTTTCTTTTATGACAAGAATAAAATACATATATCTTCCGGCAATGTTTCCCGGCATGTACAAAAAAAGGCTTGAAGATAATAAGACCAATGTCAGATAAAACTGAAAAAGATATACAAGAAGATCATAAGAACAGATAATCTTAAGATCAAAACGGAAAGAAAAAAGTAAATACTGAAAGATCAAAAGATAAAAAACAGATAATAAGGACATAATAAATAATGACAATTGAAGCTAAGAATATAACCTTAAATATAGATGGTAAAACCATACTCGATAACGTAACCTGGGAGATAAGCTCTGATGATACCTGGGCATTGACAGGGCCTGAGGGAAGCGGCAAGTCTTCTCTTATAGATATAGTACTTGGCCTTAAAAAGCCCGATAAGGGAGGTGTATCACTTCTTGGAGATTATAAGTACGACAGGGTTAATGCCGGCGTTGTATTTCAGGAAGACAGACTTTGCGAGTATTTTACTGCAGAAGAAAATATAGTATTAGTAAATAACAGATATTCTGAAAGAAGGGCCGGAGAAGAGCTCAGGGCGCTGATCGGAGAGGAATATCTTGGAATACCGGTTATAAAGCTTCCTGAAGATGTCAGAAGATGTATATGTATCGTAAGGGCATGTTGTATTCCTTCTGATGTGCTTATAATGGATGAACCCTTCAGAGGACTTACTCCTTCAAAAAGAGATAAGGCTATAGCCTTTATAAAAGAGGCAGCAGGCCATAAGGGAATAGTGTATGCACAAAGGACAACAGAAGGCCTTGAGGCATACAAGAATTTTAGACTGTAATAAAAAAGTTCACTGCAAAAGTTTTGTGCAGTGAACTTTTTACTATTATTATTTACTGGAATATTTGGGCTTTGTGATCTCTTTAAGTCCTATTATCGTACATACAGTTGAAGCTATAAAATCTGTTACTGCTCCTGCATAAAGGATTCCGTTTATTCCAAAGAATAAAGGAAGGATAAGCAGTAGCGGCAGGAAGAAGATTACCTGTCTTGTAAGTGACAGGAATATTCCCATTACCGGTTTGCCAATAGCAGAGAAGAAGTTTGAAACTATAGGCTGTATGAAATATGTAAAGAGGAACAGATAGTAAATTCTTATATATTTAACACCGAATTCAAAGTATTCTTTTGATCCTTTACCAAACATTTCTATTACCTGATAAGGGAATATCTGGAAGATAAGGAATCCGATAATACTGATCACAGCTCCTGCTTTTAAAGCACCGAACAGGGCTTCTTTAACTCTTGCATACTTTTGTGCGCCGTAGTTAAAGCTTGCTATAGGCTGGAGACCTTGTGAAAGGCCGATTACAAAAGCCATCATTATCTGCATACATTTTAAAGATACGCCTGATACAGCAAGAGGTATATCTGTGCCATACTGTGACAGACCGCCGTAGTAGTTCAGACTCTTATTAAGTACTATAGCAAGGATCATCATAGCAAGCTGATTGAAGCAGTTAGCTGCTCCGAGTGAAGCTATCCTAAAAACAACTTCCCCTTTTGGGATAAAAGATGATATATCAAGCTTTACAGTCTTGTACTTTCTAAGATATGCAGCACCCATAACAGCAGACAGGATCTGGCCTATTATAGTTGCAAATCCAACGCCGAACATACCCCATCCGAATATAAAGATGAATACATAGTCAAGGATAATGTTGGTTATTGCGCCTGCAAGGTTCATCTTCATTGAATACTTGGGACTTCCGTCAGCTCTTATAAGATGAGTGGCACATGAAGAGAAGATAAGGAATGGAAAGCCGATAGCTGTTACTCTTAAATAGCTTTCTGCAAGCGGATATACTTTGATAGAAGCACCAAAGAATACTAACAGGTTAGAACAAGTGATTTCGGAGAATATAGCTATAATACTTCCAATGAAAAATGCCATAAAAGCGGCATTTCCTATAAAGTATTTAGCACCATCCTTCTGTCCGCGTCCCATTGAAAGATTGAAATTAGAAGCTCCGCCGATACCAAATAAAAGAGCGGTCGCAATACAGGCAGGAACAAGCGGATATACTACATTGGTAGCAGCATTACCAAGTTCGCCTATCTTCTGGCCTATAAAAAGCTGATCGACTACATTGTATAGAGAACTAACAAGCATAGCTATGATGCTTGGTATAGCGAATTCCTTAAGAAGCGTTGATATCTTTTTACTTCCTAAGGGGTTTTGTGTTTTGTTGTCCATGATTGTACTTCCTTTATAATGATATATGTGTCATAAACAAGACACATGTACCATTATAAATTTTCTTCGCTCAAAATATCAACCAGAAGATGATAATATTTTAGATGAAGCTGGTTCCACTGGGTTCTGAAACCAAGAGATTCAAAAAGCATTATGCAGTCATCTCCGGTTACATCCGTGAATTTGAACACTATAAGTGATAATATATTATGCTCTTTGAGCCATTCTTTGAAAGGTGAGGCTTCATCAGCAATCCTTTGTATCTGATTGTAGATGTAAAAGGACTGTTTATCGGGCAAAAGCTCGTTTTCATATTTATCAATAAAAGCAGCCTTTTCATCATCCAACAGATCATTCTCCTCGGATGCCTTGGCTCCTGATGAGATTACAAGCTTTTTGGGATTACCCTTGAAAATCTTGATACTATCTATATTACAGGTAGAAGCAAATGTATCTGTCACTGTTTGAACAGGGATCGGAAGACCATGCTTTTGCTGATATATTATATCTATCAGCATCTCGTCAGGACTTTTATCAGCTCTTTTTGAAAGCTGAGATCCAATGAGATTTTTGGAAAGGATCTCGTTTACGGGAGCATGCCTTTCTTTTTCGTACATGATATATCTGTTTCTGCCTTTGAATTTGGCCATATAAAGGCAGTAGTCAGCAATTCTAAAAAGATCATCATAATTGCTTGCATCTTTTGGAAAAGTCGCAGTTCCTATTGAAAGAGTAAGAGAAGTCGTATCTGTGGGGCCTTTACCTCTAAACGCTGAATTTACAGAGTTCTTACAACCTCTGAGTCTTGCTCTTAAATCGTCTTTACTTGTAATCTGTGTGAAAACGATAAGGAATTCATCGCCGCCAAAACGTCCTACTTCACCTGTATCACCAACTTCATCAACAAGTATCTGGGATACTGTTTGAAGTACAACATCACCAAACTGGTGTCCGTATCTGTCATTTTCATTTTTGAAAAAATCTATATCGACAATAGCGATAGTAGTTTCTTCATTTGGGTGTTCAGCAATTCTGCTCATGGCAAAAGATGTAATGTCACTTTTGTTGGCAATTCCTGTAAGAGGATCAAAAAGCCTTGCGTGTTCTGGATTTGATGAATGGTCATATTCCTGCTGGATAAGTCCGGCTATATAATCAACAACCAGGTTATTGTATACTGAAGCACCTTTAAAAACAGTCTTTGTGGCATTTGAATTTAAAGACAGGATATCTGAATCTATACTGGTTTCAAAACGTCCTGTTTTGGACTGCATTTTAGTAAAAAAGTCACGAATCTTGGATTTCTGATCTTCAGGAGTTCTTTGGAGGATGATATTTTTAAAATCTTCCAGAGGATATTCTCCATTCTTGAGCAAACTTCTTTCGGCACCAAAAATCTTTATGGTGTCACTGTGGACATCATAAAGGAAAAAAATTGAGTCAAATAATTTGAAGATGGCTTCGTTATAACTTATTTTCTGGGTAAGCTTGTGATGTTCCTTTAAAAGAGCGGAAAGCTCCATCAATCTAAGAACAAAATATCCATCTGAATCATCATTTTTAAGCTGGGCATAAAAATAGACTTCTTCTGCATCCTTGATAAGTCTTACTACAAACCATCCTTCTACTTCTAAGGCTACGAATCTTCTGAATCTTACTGCATCATCATAAGGCATGCGATCTTCTATAGGAGAGTGATCGTCTTCTTCAAGAAAAGCATACATTTTAGGATCAGTTGATACAACTCTGTGATTGGCTTTAGCTATTAAGAGTTCATGGTACTCAAGTTCTTTCATATAATACCTCTGACAAAATCCATTTCTATATTCAATTATAATTGATTTTTGAAATAATGCCATCAGGAAGTGCTTAAATATCTAATAATAAATAAGTCTAATTATTGTGTATTTTCAAATTAAATACATAAAAGTCAGTGAAATTATTAATGAAAAAAATATATGTCTTTGCTATAATGATATACAGATGCGACAAAGTATCAATATGTAGCTATCATGGAATTAAAGGAGGAAATTCTAATGGGTCTTATTAAAGCTATAGCAGGGGCAGCTGGTGGTGTTCTTGCCGATTCATGGAAAGAGTATTTTTATTGTGAGTCTATTCCGAACGATGTTCTTGTAACTAAGGGACAAAAGAGAGTATCCGGACGTTCTTCTAATACAAAAGGTAATGAAAATATAATTACATCTGGATCTGTTATTGCCGTAGCAGATGGCCAGTGTATGATAATCGTAGATCAGGGTAAGGTTGCAGAGCTTTGTGCAGAGCCTGGTGAATTCACATATGATGCTTCTACAGAGCCATCAATCTTTTCTGGAAATCTTGGAGATTCTATCGGAGCAACATTCGCAAGTATAGGTAAGAGATTTACATTCGGAGGTGAAGCTCCTAAGGATCAGAGAGTATACTATTTCAATACTAAAGAGATCATGGGCAATAAATATGGTACAGCTAATGCTGTTCCTTTCAGAGTAGTAGATCAGAACGTAGGTCTTGATGTAGATATCTCTATCAAGTGCTTTGGTGAGTACAGCTATAAGATCATCGATCCTATTTTGTTCTACACTAATGTAAGCGGTAATGTAGCCGGTGATTATAACAGATCACAGATTGACTCTCAGCTTAAGTCAGAGCTTCTTACAGCTCTTCAGCCTGCATTTGCAAAGATCTCAGGCATGGGCGTAAGATATTCTGCAATTCCTGGTCATACAGCTGAAATAGCTCAGGCTCTTAATGAGGAGCTTTCTTCAAAGTGGAGAAATCAGCGTGGTATAGAAATTGCATCATTTGGTGTATCTTCTGTAAAAGCTTCTGAAGAAGATGAGAAGATGATCAAAGACATCCAGAAATCAGCAGTTAACAGAGATCCCGGAATGGCTCAGGCTACTATGGTTGGAGCTACCGCAGATGCAATGAGAGATGCTGCCAAGAATACTAATGGTGCAATGATGGGATTTATGGGAATGAACATGGCTCAGAATGCCGGAATGAATACTATGAATGCATTCCAGGGACAGCAGGGCCAGGTTCCTACAAATAACTATAATACAGCAGCTGATGGCGGATTCGGCGCAGCTACTATGCAGCCTAAGGCTGCCAATGCGTGGACATGTGCTAAGTGTGGAACTCAGAACACCGGTAAATTCTGCCAGAACTGTGGAGAGAAGAAACCTGAAGATGTTCAGATCGGATGGACATGCCCTAAGTGCGGCAAAATCAATCAGGGTAAATTCTGTCAGGAATGTGGAGAGAAGAAGCCTGAAGGAGCACTCGTATACAAGTGCGATAAGTGCGGATGGGAACCTGAAGATCCTTCAAATCCGCCAAAGTTCTGCCCTGAGTGCGGAGATCCATTTGGTGATGAAGACATCGTAAAATAATAAGACAGTAAAGATATAGTGCTGATAATAAAAGCCGGAGCTAAGCTCCGGCTTTTTTGCACGCATATTGAAGCGGTACTTATACAAAATATTTAATATTCTCCATTCCACATGGAATCAATCTTTTCAAATCTTCTGAGTTTTTCAAGTATTGAATATGCCTTTGAACTCATGATCTGAATATCTTTGGTAAGAGCTTTTTTGCTACTTAAATCTTCTTTTGACAGAGTATGAGTTACTGACAGTACCGGTGTTAATTCGCCAAAAGAGTTGAACTTTACTATGATAGTTGCTTCACTGCCAAATACAACTTCTGAGCTTTTTACGGCATACTCAAGAGAATCCGGATCAACGTCGTAGAGGTCAAATCCAGACTGATACTCTGCTATAAGCGTATCAGGGTACCTGTAGGTGAGCTTAACATCTTTACCATTTAATTCATTGATAAAATCATTAACAATATCATGTGTTTTCATGCTAACCCTCCTTTTCAGGTATTTTCAAAGTTATTCTATGCCATTTCTTCAATTAGTATATCGGCAGATACCTCCTGCTTTTTTATAAGGGACTTAACTAAACATTGAAATATGACGATAAACTTACAGAGAATGTGTGAATTTTTTTTGCACAAATAATGGTTATTTAAATGGAGCAATATGGGCCATTAGTCCTAAAAAAGGACATGAGGTTAAAAACATGCAGCTCACAAACTATATGGAAAAAATAGTTTTAGACAGACTTGATACAGTGCTTACAATGTTTCCCAATGTATGTACCTGTGATGCCTGTAAGCAGGATATTGCTAATCTTGCTCTTAATCATCTTCCTCCTAAATATACTTCTTCAGAAAAAGGAGCAATCTTTCTTAACATGGAGGCGCAAAACAAGCAATATGATGCTCAGGTAGTTCAGGAAATTGTTAAAGCGATCGGTATCATATCTCAAAATCCAAGACATCCAAAAGTACAATAATTTTTATCAGGGTGAATCATATGATTAATATTGTTGCATTAGTTTGCCTATTTATGATATTTCTGGTTGATTTGATGTTTGTAGCGCTTATTCAAAGACTTAATAAGCTCTATAGCATTTATACGATATTTGCTTTCCTGGCTCTTATGATATCAGGAGCAATGAACATGGTCATAGTGTGCATATCGAATGAGCTTGTGATCATGATCTGCGAATCTGTCTACTATGCAATGGTCATGTTTGAGTTTTTTATGTTCTATAAACTCTTTACCAGTTATATATATACAGGAAATGAGACAAGGGCAATGGATCTTCTGATCAGGGTGCTCATGGCTTTTGATGTAGTACTTCTTATAGCTAATGTATGGACCGAATGGGTATTTACAATAACAGTAAGAAAGGACTTCTATCGCAATTTCCTTGATATTGGAGTTGTAGTTAGTAATAACAAGGGGGCGTATTACCACTTCTTTATATGCCTTGTGATCACCCTTGGTTTTTTGATCCCATCTATAAAGAGAGCGATTATTTCAAAGGGTATATACAAGATCAGATATATGTCTATTTTCATTATCTTCGCAATAATGGAAGCTGTTGGCCTTGCTAATTTCTATCTTGATCTGTCGGTTCCTATCGTTATGTTCCTTAATTCTGTGATGGTTCTTATAAGTTATTATATAATGAGCTATTATGTTCCTGAGAGAATCAAGATAGGCACAATGGAAGAGTCATTGAAGAGGCAGAGCAGCGGACTTGTTGCATATGATAATGACGGCAATCTGGCTCTTGTTAACGAAGTTACTTTTGAACTTCTTAACATAGCACCCAATGATATGGAAAGTCTCAAACACAGGATAGAAGAATTTCTTGAAAAAAGAGATGCCTACAATAAAGCATTCGACAGATGGATAGAAGAAATCCCGGGAAGAGATTATGATAAAAAATATATTCAGATAGATGGTGGCGTACTAAGGGATAGGAGAGGTAATCCTATCGGCGGCTTTTATAATCTGACTGATCATACTATAGAGCAGAATGCCCTTATCCTGGAGCATTACAAATTGACGCATGATGAGCTTACAGGCCTTTATAACAAGGAAGGCTTTTATGAGACTGTCAAAGAGATTCTGAAAAATGAACCAAGAAATGACTATATCATAATCTGCACCAATGTAAGAGACTTTAAGATAATAAATGATCTGTTCGGGTTTGATAAAGGTAATGATATCATTCAAAAGATCGCTGCTATGATCAATACAGGAAGCAATCATAAAGATATCACTGCCAGAATAGTTGCAGACCAGTTTGCTGTACTTACAACTAAAGAAAGATTTAATGAGGCAAGTCTTTATAAGCAGATCAATGAAGTATCCAAGCTTATTGCCAGCTCCTATTACAGTATGACTATCCATTGCGGAATCTATAATATAACCAATCCCGAGATGGAAGTGTCTTTGATGTGTGACAGAGCTAATATGGCTATAAGTACTATACGTGAAGAACCCGGCAATATGGTCGTATATTATGATGACAAGATGATGTCAGATATTCTCCATGACAGGCAGGTTGCTAATCAGCTTGATAATGCTATAGAGAACGACCAGTTTGTGATCTTTTTGCAGCCTCAGATCAAGGCAACAGGAGAAGTGCTTGGCGCAGAAGCTCTTGTCAGATGGGATGATCCCAAACGAGGAGTACTGGCCCCCGGTGCATTTATAGATATACTTGAAAAGACAGGATGTCTATATAAACTGGATCTTCATGTATGGGATCTTGCGGCAAGACAGCTTGCAACGTGGAAGGGAACACAGTTTGAAAACCTCAATATATCTGTAAACATATCGCCTAAGGATTTCTATTATGTAGATATATTCAAGGAATTTACAAGCCTTGTTAACAAGTACGATATATCTCCCTCTAAGCTGAAGCTTGAGATAACAGAGACAGCCCTTATGATAGAACCCACAAGACAGCTTACTCTTATAGGAAGACTTCACAAGTTCGGCTTTGACTTTGAGATAGATGATTTTGGAAGCGGATATTCATCTCTTAGTCTGTTAAAAGATATGCCAGCTGATGTTCTTAAAATAGACATGGAATTTTTACATGAGACAGAAAATGAGCAAAGGAGCAAAAAGATCCTTGAATCCGTTATCAGCCTTGCCCATGAGCTGAATATGCAGGTTATCACAGAAGGTGTTGAATATGAAAGCCAGGTTAATTTCCTTTTGGAACTGGGATGCGATGTTTTCCAGGGATACTACTATTCAAAGCCAATACCTGTTGATGAATTCGAGGAAAAATATAAGGATGTTAACTGCTGAATAATTTTGTAAATTTTTTTTGAAAATCCAAAAAAATATGAATACATTTGGCCGAAATTGTGTTATGATTTGTAGGCCGAAACACAATTTCGGCTATTTTCATGGTGAAGGAGGTGGTTTTAATGAAGGAAAATCATAAATCTAGTAACGACAACCCTGCGCCCCGATTATGCACAGCATTAAAACCAAAGGAGAATAGCCATGGAAGAAAGAAACTATCAGGAGATCGTTCGTGACCTCCTAGAAACCAGGCAGTACACCAAACTCCGTGAGCTCATCGCTGACATGCAGGAAGTCGATGTAGCTCTTGTTATGGGTGAGATGAAGGATGAAGATTCCCTGAAGCTCTTCAGACTTCTGCCCAAGGATATGGCTGCCGAAGTATTTGCTAATCTTGAATCTGACGATCAGCAGTATATTATAAGCTTCCTGTCAGATAGAGAAACCTCAAACATTGTAAACAACCTGTACGCTGATGACGCTGCAGACTTCCTTGAAGAGATGCCTGCTAACGTTGTTAAGAGAATTCTTGCGCATGCTAATCCTGAAACGCGTAAGGATATTAATCAGCTGCTCCAGTATCCTGAAGATTCAGCAGGATCTATCATGACAGTGGAGTATGTCGATCTTAAAAAGGATATGACAATTGGACAGGCAATAGAGAGAATCCGCAGAATAGGTCTTGATTCAGAGACTGTTAATATCTGTTATGTTCTGGATGCAAGACGTGTTCTGGTTGGAACCGTTGACCTTAGATATCTTCTTATATTGAGTGAAGATTCTATCATCGGTGACATTATGAATGATAATGTCATTTCGATAGGAACAATGGATGACCAGGAAGAGGCAGCTCGTAAGATCCAGAAATACGACTTTACAGCAATGCCTGTAGTTGATAATGAAAACCGCATGGTCGGCATTATAACTGTCGATGACGTAGTAGATATCCTGGAGCAGGAGGCCACAGAGGATATTGAAAAGATGGCAGCTATCGTGCCAACAGATAAGCCTTATCTTAAGACAGGCATCTTTGATACTTATAAAAAGAGGATGCCATGGCTTCTGCTTCTCATGATAAGTGCTACATTTACAGGTGCTATCATAACAAGCTTTGAAAATGCCCTTGCGAGATATGTAGTCCTTACTGCATATATACCCATGCTCATGGATACAGGCGGTAATGCCGGCTCTCAGGCCAGCGTATCTGTTATTCGTGGTCTTTCACTTGATGAGATTGAATTTAAAGACCTTTTCAAAACTTTATGGAAAGAGGTCAGAGTTGCTGCAATGTGCGGTCTTACCCTTTCTGTTACTAATTTTGTGAAGCTTCTTGTGATCGACAGATTAAATGTAGAAATTGCACTCATAGTATGTGCGACTCTCGTTATAGTAGTAGTTATCGCTAAGTGCGTTGGATGTCTTCTTCCTATGATTTCTGAAAGAATAGGACTTGACCCGGCTGTAATGGCCAGCCCCATGATCACTACTATAGTTGATGCAATATCACTTCTTGCATATTTTGCAATAGCTACACATGTTCTTGATTTTTCATAACTAAGAATTATTTGTTATCAGTTATAACTTTCTAAGTCGATATCATTTAGCAGATATGGCTTGGAAAGTTTTTTATTATCAAATATATTTTTTCAAATAAACGAAATTATGATAAAATATTGATGTGAGTAATGTGTAAGCTAATGTTGCTTCTTTTTATAGCTGTGGTAATAGTAATCAGGCAAAAGGGGGCAGGTGAGCTCCCGGAACGGAGAGACTAATGTTAGAATATACTAAGATTTATTCCAAGAAGTATCCGGATATTGCACTCAAGGTTATTCCAGGTCATTTCGTAACCCCAAATTCTCATATCAATTATTATATGGACATGACTACCATGAAGACCAGGCAGTCAGAAGCCCGTGCCATTGCTATGGCTATGAGCCAGAGCTATATGGCGACTACAGTAATTGATACCATCATCTGTATGGATGGAACTGAGGTAATTGGTGCTTATCTTGCAGATGAACTCTCCAAAGCCGGAATCTTGTCTATGAACCGTCATAAGACTATCTATGTTGTAACACCAGAGTATGATCAGGCAGGCCAGCTTATATTCCGTGATAATATGCTTATGATGGTCAATGAAAAGCATGTTCTGCTTCTTCTTGCATCTATGACAACAGGTAAGACTGTTACAAGAGCAATTGAAGGAATCAATTATTATGGCGGACATGTTAGCGGTGTATCGACAATATTCTCAGCTGGAACATCAGTAGCAGGATATGAGATCAATGCCCTTTTTAATAAATCTGATATACCTGACTATATTTCATATAGCCATGATAACTGCAAGATGTGTCAGGACGGAACCAAGATCACAGCTATCTGTAATGGTTTTGGATATTCTGAAGTTAAGCATTAGAGCTGCTTTTATAGACTTATCTTTAAAACCGCACATTTACTGAATGCATGGTTTGACCCTTACTTAAAATATAAGTAATGATGCGGCTTGACAAGATTAACAAAAAAGCGTACATTTTTCTTTGTAAGCAGTTTATAACAACAATAAAGCCTGGTTAACTTTAGATGGGCTGCCTATGAGGAGGAAAAGTTATGGCACAGGTAAAGAAAGCTGCAACGAAGTCTACTAAGGAAGCAGCTACTAAGAAAACTACCGCAAAGAAAACTACCGCAAAGAAAACTACTGCAAAGAAAACTACATCTGCTGTAAAGAAGACAGCAGCTACAGTAAAGACTAAGATTGAACTTCAGTATGGCGACAAGGATATCTCTTATGATGAGATAGTTAAAAATGCCAAGAATTACTTGACCAAAGAACTTGGCATGTCAGCAGCTGATCTTAAGTCATTAGATCTTTATGTTAAGCCGGAAGAAAACAGAGTTTATTATGTTGCTAATGGCAAAGAAGCTGGTTCTTTCGAACTGTAATATTGAAATGATTAAATACTATAAATACTAAAAATACCGGAGATTATCTTCGGTATTTTTTTGTGCTAGAAAAGTGCACAATTAAAGGAAACGAATTTTGTCATTTTCGTTTCTTGTTTATTTGCCATAGCATTAGTACAATAAGGGTAAGAAACGAAATACTATCGTTCCGTTTCCTTTTGAGTCTTATGAGTTATATTGATTTCTTATATGAAAGCATAAACATTTATAATAGAAGACTTTAATAAGAGGGAGCCTGAAAGGCGAAAGAGGTGTTACTTGAGATTACATATTCCTTTTAATGACAATTGGAGATTTACTGATTGCTATAGCGACGAAATATGCACTGATTCTTTTGATGATAAGAATCTGGAACTTGTTCGTATTCCACATACTTTAAAGGTTACAGATTTTCATTATTTTGATGAATCTGTATATCAGAAGGTCTGCGGATACCGCAAGGTATTTAAGGCAGATCCTTCATGGAAGGGTTCGAGGGTTATAGTTCATTTTGAGGCTGTAGCTCATGTCACTAAGGTATATATCAATAATATAGAAGTGTGCAGTCATGGAAGCGGATATACAGCATTCGAAGCGGATATTACTGACTATATAAACTATGACAGCGACAATATTCTTTCACTTAGAGTATCAGGTACTGAAAGCGATAATGTTCCTCCTTTTGGTCATGTAGTTGACTATATGACATATACAGGTATTTACAGGCCTGTATCTTTGGAGATAAGGCCTCAAAACTATATTAAAGATATATTTGTAAGAGGACTTGTTCCCGGAGGATTTAAGTATAACGAAAAAAGTCCTGCTGATAATAAGATTGCAGCAGCGATAAAGGCAACTGTAACTCTTATGCAGGAGGACAAAAATCTTAGTATAAGGCTCAGTTTTAAAAGATTTACTGATGCGGCTCTTGCTACTGATGAAAAAATTCCTGAAAAGTTAAGATGTGCTTATGATCTTGTATCAAGAAACGTTGAGTCAGATTCTTATTATAAGGAAACGGTGCTTGGCACTACTGAAATAAAAGATAAAGAAAGAGATATAAAGCTTCGTACTCTTCCTGTAAGTCTTTGGGATACCATGTATCCTGCCATGTATGTTCTAAAGGCTGAATTATTAAACGGCGCGGAAGTAATTGACCTTAAAGAGATCAGATTTGGCTTTAGAAAGACCTTATTTAAGGCTGATGGTTTTTATTTAAACGGAAGAAAGTTTAGGATAAGAGGTCTTAACAGGCATCAGAGTTATCCTTATGCAGGATATGCCATGCCAAAGTCAATGCAGGTGATGGATGCAGATATCCTTAGAAATGAGCTTTCATTAAATGCTGTAAGAACGTCTCATTATCCTCAGTCACATGATTTTATAAACAGGTGTGATGAGCTTGGAATGCTGGTATTTATGGAGTTTCCTGGCTGGCAGCATATTGGAGATGATAAGTGGAAGGATCAGGCTCTTGTCAATCTTGAAGAGATGATAACCCAGTTTAGAAACCATGCAAGCATCATGCTCTGGGGCGTTAGGATCAATGAATCTGTTGATGATGATGAATTCTATACAAAGACCAATGAGCTTTCAAGAAAGCTTGATGACAGCAGGCAGACAGGCGGTGTCAGAGCTAAGGATCATAGTAGTCTCCTTGAAGATGTATATACCTATAATGACTTCTCCCATGATGGAAAAAGACCTGGATGTGCACCAAGAAAGAAGATAACAAGCGATGAAAAGCATGCATATCTTATAACTGAATATAACGGCCATATGTTTCCCTGCAAGGCCTTTGATGCAGAAGAAAGGCGTACAGAGCATGCAATAAGACATGCAAATGTTATTGACTGCGTAGCATCTTATAAAGATATAGCAGGTTCTTTTGGCTGGTGTATGTTTGATTACAATACGCATAAGGACTTCGGATCAGGTGACAGGATCTGTTATCACGGAGTAATGGATATGTTCAGAAATCCAAAGCTTGCTGCAGCTGTATATGAGAGCCAGAGGGATGAGCATCCTGTTCTAGAAATTTCATCCTCGATGGATATAGGTGAGCACAATGAATGCATAAGAGGTGATGTCTGGATGATCACCAATGCTGATAGTGTAAGATTTTATAAAAATGATATATTCATCCATGAGTATATGAAATCCGAATCACCATACAAGAATCTTCTTCATGGGCCTATTCTTGTAGACGATTATATAGGAGATCAAATAGAGAAGAACGAGAAGTATGGCAAGAAGCAGTGCGATGATATAAAGCTCCTTATGAACAGAACAGCCAGATTTGGTATGGGCGGTATAGGAATAAAAGGAATGCTTAAGGCAGGAAAGCTTATGGCAATAAAGCACATGGGTTTTGATGATGCTTTAAGACTATACAATAAATATATAGGCGACTGGGGCGGAAAATCCACTGTCTTTAAATTTGAAGCAGTTAAGGATGGCAAGGTTGTAAAAACTGTGATCAAGTCACCTTCAGACAATCTTAGCCTTGAGATAAGAACGGATCATACCAATCTTAAAGAGGCAGAAACTTATGATGTTGCTTGTGTAAGGATAAGGGCGGTAGATCAAAATGGAAACGTAGCTTCTTTTGCTAATGAACCTGTAGTATTTACAGTGTCCGGACCTGTTGAAATATATGGCCCATCGCTTGTATCACTTCAGGGCGGAATGGGCGGCTGCTATATAAGGACTAAAGGTCAGAGCGGCAAAGCCAGCCTTAAGATCCATACTGAATTTGGTGAAAAAATAGTGGAGTTTAATGTGAATTCCAATCGCTGATTCGGAAGATATGGTTTTAGGCATAACCAGTCATTGAGAATATGATGATAGTTTAATAAGACTTAAGGAATTTAAGAGACTAGGAAGAGAAAAAAGCAAAAAGAAAAAGAGGGAGTTTGTATGACAGACAGAGCAAAAGTGATATTCGGTAACGAGATGCCGGAAAAGACTTACAAAAGTGCCGTAAAGTCAAAGCTTAAAAACATTAAGAAATATGGCGATGATTCAAATGTTTCTTATGATGTTAAGATAGTAGACAATCCTTATATAGGAAAGTCTCTTGGAGTATCAGATATAAGAGTAGCTGAGGGTAGCGGCGATAGTTCTTTTGACACAGAAAAAGGAATTATTGTAGGAAACATAAGGATGGGATTTGGTCACTACCGTATATCAATGGCAATGGCATCAGCAGCTAAGGCCCTTGGATATAAGCCTTACTGGCTTGACCTTAACTCTTTTCCTACAACAACATGTACAAAGCTTATAGGAGGCCAGAACGAGCTATATTCACTTGGATCAAGGCTTTCCAAGAATCCTGTATTCAATAAGCTTGTATGGGAGCCTGTAAACTATGAGCTGTTCAGAAGACTTTCTTACAACTGTTCAGACCAGAAGAATGCAGAGCTTATGGCTCCTGTTTACAGGAATATACCAAAAGAAATACCTGTTATAGGAACTCATGTATGGCCTGCTCAGGCAGCAGTGCATGCGGGAATGAAATATGTGGTTAATGCTATTCCTGATAACTGGCCTATGGCGCTTCATCTTTCTGAAGGAAGCGTGCATACTATTCAGACTCACAATTCATATCAGGGTTACAGGATCCTTAACGGAATGAATGGCAAGAAGGTCTGCAATCCAATGCCTTCATCAGCTCTTACATATACAGGCCATTATATTGATTATGAACTTGTAGAGAATATTGAAGCTGACTGTAATGCAAGAATTGAAAGAAAGAAAAATGGAAAGCCGATAAGATTCCTTCTTACAATAGGAGGAGCTGGTGCCCAGAAGGAGATATTTGCAGGTATCATAAAGCATCTTCTTCCTGTAGTAAAAAAAGGCAAAGCTGCAATTTATGTAAACGTTGGTGACTATAAAAATGTGTGGGATGAGCTGATAGCAGAGATTCCCGGCATGAGAGAAGTATCCAAAGAGCATATGAACAACTGGGCAGATACAGAAGATTTTGCTGCTAAAGCCCTTGACCCTGAAACTGAAATTACAGGCATTCACGGATTCTTCCATGAGAATATTTTTGAAGCAGTATATGCTACCAATCTTCTTATGAGAAGCTGTGATGTACTTGTTACAAAGCCTTCAGAACTTGCGTTTTATCCGGTTCCTAAACTGTTCATAAGAAGAGTTGGTAAGCATGAGATGTGGGGAGCTATCCACTCGGCTGAGGTTGGTGACGGAACACTTGAATGCAGGGATATGGGACATACTATACAAATGCTAAATATGTTCTTGTGGGATGATAAGTTCCTTGAAGATATGTGCGTAAATATTATGAACAATAAAAAAGCAGGTCTTTATGATGGTGCTATGAACGTTGTTAAAATAGCCATGGGGCTTAAAGGAGAGGAATAAATTATGGATAACAAAAAACTAAGCACGGTTGAAAAAGCCGGTTATGGACTGGGGGCAGTCGGCAAAGATATGGTATATATGCTTTCTGCAAGCTATGTACTTTATTATTTTCAGGATGTAATGGGGGTTAACGCATTTGCTATGGGTGTAATCCTTCTTGTAGCAAGAGTGTTTGACGCTTTTAATGATCCTATCATGGGAGTTATTGTTGCAAAGACCAAGACAAGATGGGGGAAATTTCGCCCATGGCTTATGATTGGTACACTTACAAATGCTGTGATCCTTTTTCTCATGTTCTCATGTCCTCCGACACTTGATTCAAAAGGACTTGTTGCATGGGCAGCAGTATTTTACATAGTATGGGGTGTTACCTATACAATGATGGATATTCCTTACTGGTCAATGATCCCTGCTTTTACAGAAGGCGGTAAGGAACGTGAAGGGCTTACTACACTTGCAAGAAGCTGCGCAGGTGTTGGATCCGCTATTACAACTATTTTCACAATGAAACTTGTTCAGTCTCTTGGCTCAGCTTTTGCAACAAGTGATAACGCTAAAGAAATAGAGAGAGTCGGATTCATGGTATTCTCCGGTATCGTAGCTGTTCTCTTTGTAGTACTTATAGTGATCACCTGCGTTACTATTAAAGAAAAATCTACCGTTGATATGAAAACAGCTTCAATTGGGGAGATGTTCTCAGCACTTTTAAAGAATGATCAGGCGATGGCAGCAGTAATTACTATTGTGCTTGTAAACTCTGCACTTTATATTACTTCTAACCTTGTTATCTATTTCTTTAAATATGATCTTGGCGGAGAGACCTGGTATAATGACTATACTTTGTTCAATATGGTAGGAGGTGCATCACAGATCCTTGCTATGATGCTTCTGTTCCCATTCCTTAGAAAATTCATGTCCAGCATCAAGATCTTCTATGTCAGCATTGGTATGTCTTTAATAGGATATGTGATCATCCTTGCAGTTGCTATGGCAGGTGTGAGAATTGCTCCTGTATATCTTATTCCGGGCGTTCTTGTAATGGCAGCAAGCGGTGTTAATAACGTTCTTATTACGATCTTCCTTGCTAATACCGTTGACTATGGTCTTGTAAAGCTTGGAAGAAGCGATGAAAGTGTTATATTCTCAATGCAGACTTTTGTTGTTAAGCTTGCAAGTGGTATTGCTGCATTTATAGCATCTCTTTCACTTGGTATACTTAATCTGAGTGAAGGAACTGCAATAACTCAGGAAGAGCAGACTGTTGATTTCTCGGCAGGTGTTGCAGCATCATCAAGAATGGGACTTCGTATGGTAATGACACTTATTCCTATTATGCTTCTTGTAATAGCATATGTGTGGTTCCGCCAAAACTATATCCTTACAGATGAAAAGATGGAAGAGATAAACATCAAGAAAAAGAGCATGTAAAAAGGAAAATTCAAACTTCGCATCCCCTTGTGATTTGATTACCAAGGGCAGTTAAAAAAGCAAAGCAGCGTACTCTCTCGAGTAAATTGGAGAGTAGGCTGCTTTTTTATAGCTGTGCGTAAGACACTGGATGATCAAATAAAATAACCTAAAATTGAACATATATATATGAGAAATTAAAATTCGTGATATAATTTATTTGCATATTGTAATTGCGATATGCGTTTGGAGGTATAACTAATTTAATAAAATTTTGGAGGAAATGAAATGTTTTGTGGAAATTGTGGAACACAGGTTCAGGATGGTATTTCAGTATGCCCTAATTGCGGAGCATCTTTGGTACCAAAGTCTCAGGCGCCTTCTATGAATCAGAATGCTCAGTTTCAGAATGGGCAGGGTGCACCGGTAAATCAGGGAATGCCGGTTAACCAGGGAATGCCTGGCAATCAGGGTGCAGCTTATAATCAGGGAATGCCTGGTAATCAGGCAGCACCGGGAGCAAATGCGCCTAAAAAGATCAGTGGCAAGCTTATAGGCATAATTGTTGCCCTTGTTGCTGCTATAGTACTTCTTGTTGTTATTGTGAAGTTAGTTGCCGGTGGATCAGGACTTAAGGGCACATATACAGATGGTAGTAGTTTTGTTACTTTTGAAAATGGTCGCATGATCATGAAAGAAAGCGGAATTGAAGTTTCATTTAAGTATAAGCTTAAAAAGGATGAAATCACCATAGATATAGAATCTATGGAACTTTCTGACAACTTCTGGGAAGTGCTTGCTGATGAGATGGGTATCGATGAAGATGAACTTGAGGATTATCTGAAAGAACTTGCTGATTATGATGATACTATGGAAGCATTATATGAGGCATATAAGGATGATGATCTTGATGCACTTACAGATATGCTTATTGAACTAATGGATATTGATGATGATGATGATGTTGTTTATGAGTATGACAAGAAAGAGAATTCTATAGAAGATCAAGATGAAAATAAGCTGTATTACGCAGAAAATTATAAAAAAGGTCCAAGCGGTAAGTATACAAATAAAAAAGATGATGATCTTACATTTACTTTCAAGAATGGTAAGGCAACATTTGATGATGATGGTGATAAAGAGTCATTCACTTATTATTGCTATGTAGATGATAAGGAAAATGTTTATGTAATATTCTATGGAGAAGACTTCGAAGATTCAGATTTTTATGATGATCACAGTACAACAAAAGGTGAGTGTAATTCCAAGAAGAGCAAATTTAAAATTGACGGAGAAGAATACAAAAAGTAATAATTGAATCGTACATCTGATCAAGATATAATTGGCGTTACCGAAAATTTTTGATGGATTTTCGGTAACGCTTTTTTATTGGGAAAAATCATCTTTATATAGCAAAAAAATAGTAGGAGGCAGAAATGGAAAAAGTTGATATCAGTTTTAAAACAAGTGCATCGGATCCAGCTGTTTTTAACTTCAGGGTGGCCTGCATCATTGAAAAGGACGGGCAGGTCCTGCTTCACAGGAAAAAGGCAGATGACTTCTGGAACATGCTTGGAGGCCGCGTACAGTTCGGGGAGACGTGCGAGGAAGCTATCAGAAGA
>NZ_JAILQF010000129.1 GCF_024699075.1 Butyrivibrio sp. | reverse complement strand
AGTAGCGTCCTACGCAGATTCCTGCGCACTTACTGCCCCATATCTCGCAGTCTTCTATGATCCAGCCCTTACTCCAGTGTGGTGCGATCATTCCGTCCTGATATGCTGCAGGAGGTGCCCATGTTGTAGCAGCTTTATTAATATTAAATCCGCTTACTGTGATATAACCGATGCCTTCTTTACTGGGCATGAAGCATTCACGTCTTACATTGATCTCAACATTTTCTTTATTAGGATCAGCTCCTCCAAAGTTAGCATAGAATATGGTTTCGTCTGTTTCTGCATCCTGCTTGGCATACCACTTTCTGGTAGACTTTTCAGGAACCCATGAACAGTCATATACCTTAGCTTCTATTACTTCTTCAATGCTAAGAGCTTCATATAAGGCCTCATCATTTAGCCACACGCAGCCTGTATGTTTATTGGGAGTAGCGAAGTACCAGTCTCCGTATACAAGTGTTGTATACGGATTGTATGATCCGAATATTCCGTTACGAACTCTCGATGTCCAGACATCCCCTTCATATCTGGTCCAGCCTGAAAGCTTTTCTGCACCTGTAATGATAGCTCCAAGAGGCTCGGTACTCTTATATACGATCCTCTTATCCTCAGTTCCTGCATTTACAGGATCTACATACTCTCTGTAGGTTCCAGGCGCTACAAGAACTTCATCCCCCGGCATTGCAACCTTGGCAGCCTCACCTATTCTTCTAAATGGCAGCTCTTTTGAGCCATTACCATCATGCTTTGCATTTACGTCAACATAGATTGTCATATATACCTTCTCCTTGCGTCTATATGATTAATATTTACTATTATATATTTTATCCTTTTACAATAACTTTTGTATTTCTGTTTTTTATGCAGTTTTTATCATCTTTTATTAGTTATATCTTTATTGTAAAAAAGTTTTTAATGATATCATCCCTTAACTGCTCCTGCCATCATGCCCTTGACCAGCTTGTCCTGGAAGATGATAAACAGAATTATCATAGGCAGAACAGACAGTGTCAGAACCGCCATATTGATGGGTATATTAAGTGAATGCTCACCCTTAAACTGTCCAAGTGCAAGAGGAAGTGTCTTATTGCCCGGAGATATCAAAAAAGTATTGGCAAAAGCAAACTCATTCCACATTGAAACTCCATTGTATATCGCAAGTGTAGATAATCCGGATTTTGAAAGAGGAAGTATCATCATAAAGAAATTCTGATAACGGTTACATCCATCAATCTCAGCAGACTCTTCTACTTCTCTAGGGATTGTTTTCATAAAAGCAGTAAGAATGAAAACTGACATAGGAAGTGCAAATGCTACATACGGCCCTATAAGTGACCACAGCGAGTCATAAAGCCCAACTGATGTTGTAAGTTTGAAGATGGGAATAAGTGTAACATGCATAGGAACTGACATAATAGCTACGATTGTTGCATATATAAATCCATTTAGTTTAAACTTCATCCTAGACAATGGATATGCTGCAAACGAAGATATGATGAGCATCAGAACAAGGGATATGGCAACTACTATAACACTTCTAAAAAAGTATCCGAAAAATCCATGAGTTACCACCTCAACGTAGTTCTGAAAATACCAGGGATCCGGAAGATGGAACACGCCCTGCTGCAACATATCAAACTGCTTACGGAATGAATTCATTATCATAAAGAAAAACGGTGTAAGTGTAAGGATAAGCCATATCATTGCAAAAAAGCCTGCTATAGTCCATGCTATTACTGATTTTATCCTTGATACTTTGTAATCATCTTTTTTTGCTTTTTCACCATCACTTGTTCTACCTGGCATGTTAGCTATGATTGTTCCATCCTTTTTTTCTAAAATATCTTCACCGGAGGTTGTCTGTGATATGTCTATTTGTATATTTTCACTCATATCAGTAATCCTCCTTAACCTTAAATACCTTGTTAAAAATAAGTGCTATAGCTGTTATCAGGATGAACATACCCGCTGCAACTGTCGATCCGTAACCCATGTTGAACTGCTGGAATGACAGCTTATACATATAAGTTGCCATAAGTTCTGTAGTCCCGGCAGGCCCTCCCTGGGTCATATTCCAGATCATGTCAAAATATTTGAGTGAACCTATAAGTGACATAGTGCAGGCAGTCTTAAAGATAGGCCCCAGAAGCGGAATCGCTATATGCCATAGATACTGGCCTCTTGTTGCTCCGTCTATGATCGCTGCCTCATAGATCGTGGTATCTATATTGCCATACCCAGCTATGAAATAGACCATGTAAAAAGGCGTAAACTGCCATGCCATAACTCCTATTATTGTATATAGAGCGTTGGGCGCTGTTCCCAAAAGGTCAATCGTAGTTTTATGTCCCAGAATTATGGTAGCAAGAGACGAAATAAGACCTCCATTAGTTGCAAGTGCATATACAAAAAGGAATGCGATAGCAACCGAGCTCATAAGATAAGGCAGAAACCATATAACCTTAAAAAGGTTAAACTTCTTACCACCTGCATCAAGAAAGGTTGCAAGAAGCATACCGATCGGTATCTGCAACAGAATTGAAAAGACCATTACGATGAGATTGTGGGTAAAAGATTTCCAGAACATCTCATCACTCACAAGACCTTTCCAGTTATCAAGACCTATAAAGATCCTGTCTGAAGATATTCCATTCCATTTGTAACCACTGATCACAAACGTATCGATGACAGGATATACGATATATACTGCTATAAGCACCAGCGCCGGCAAAAGGAAGACTGCCGCTGCCCTTTGAGTGCTTCTGGCCCTGGCTTTGGCAAGCCCCAGATTATTGCTTTTCTCCATATAGCCCCTCCTCGCAATAACAACTACACCCGCTTGTTTTAAATAAACTGCCCGCAGGAAAGTATCCTGTGGGCAGCTTTTTCCACTTCATTTTTTAGAAATAGTGATTTAGAATCATTTATGCAGCTGTAAAGAGCTTTTTACTTAAACGTAGTCCCCTATTCTTCCAGTGCCTTCTGCATTGCTGCATCCTGCTCCTGACCTATCTCCAGCGGAGTTTTTTCAAGACCGAAGAGTTCTGTCATGCAATTCTTATGTACTTCTGTAACCGATGCAGGCAGATACTGATCGTACCAGAGCTGTACATTAGAAGCCTTAAAGAACTGGTCGATGATGTATTTATTATTAGGGTCTTCTATATTCTCATTAAATCCCTTGATTGAAGGAACTGTACCTGCTGCAACCTGAGCCGCATTATATGTATCATCGTTAAAATACTGGGTTGCAAGTACATAACAAGCATCAAGCATTTCCTGATCAACAGATCCGTCTTCCTTGAAGCAGTTAAATGTCATACCCATTCCTATAGCTGTACCTATCTCTACATCCTGAGGAACACCTGCTGCCTTAGCTTCTGAATCTTCAGGGAAACGGAAAACTCCGATATTCTCGTTGTACCATTCCTCGTTGTCAGCTTTGATTCCGCCAACCTGCCATGAACCGTGAAGCATCATAGCTGCTGATCCGTCATAGAGAAGCGCTCTGTCCTGGTTATCATCTGCTGAAAGGGAGTTAACACCATCCGGGAAGTATCCCTTCTTGACCCAATCCTGAATCTTCTCGCCTGCGTATATAAATGCCGGGCTGGTAAAAGAGCCTCCGTTTTCCTGAGTATAAGCTGCGTCAAACTCAGCATTGCCGGAGTGACGTGCAACCAGATACATGTAGTACATGGATCCTGTCCATTTAGATGCATTAGCAAGACTGAATGGAATGATTCCGTTTTCTTTTAGCTTGTCACATACAGTTTCAAGCTCGTCTATAGTTTCAGGAATCTCAAGTCCAAGATCTGCAAAGATAGTCTTGTTATAAAAGATATCGCAGCCCGTAAGTCCGCTAAAAGGAATCGCAAGCATCTTGCCATCATAAGTTGACTGTGCAACTGCAGCTTCTACATACTCGGGATGATCATACTTGGCATACATATCTGTAATATCATTTGCAAAGCCTGATTTATAATACTCTGCCATAGGACCGCCACCCCAGTGGCAATAGATGTTTGGTGCCTGACCCGAACTCATGGCAACTACAAGCTGCTGCTTGTAATTATCATTTTGCTGATGCACCTGATTGACTGTGATGTTGGGATAATCAGCCATAAACCTTGCTACAGCCGCTTCGGCAATCCCCTTATTAGGATCTTCTGTTGAGATATCCCATAGAGTGATCGTCATAGGTTCTGTAGTAAGTTCCGGAAGATTCTTGCCATCTGTCTGCTTAGAACCTGTTGATCCACCGCCGGTTTGCGCCTGCGATGCACCTGAGTCTGTACCTGATGTCGTTCCAGCAGACGATCCGCCACACCCAGCCAGCGTTGCAGCTGTTAGAACTGTTGCAAAGAAAATAGACATTATCTTTTTTCTCATATAAACCCTCCCTCTTTTTTGGCTATTGTGTAAAGCCCCTTCTTCTTTTACTCTAGGATAATTTACGTTTTTACGCCCATACTTAATTGCTATCAAACAAACCAAAATTGCTGTTTTGTATGTACAAATATATATTTTGTGTATGATTATTCTGATATTTAATATATTTTTAAATTTAATTCACAATTTAACGACCCTTTCTTTGCTATAATGTGACATAAGTTAACCGTATATCATGATCTATGCCCCATTTATGCAGAATGTGGTTTTAAGCTTATAGCAATTTACATCCTGTTTCATATAACCAAAATTGCTTTTTATTTTATTACTAAAACATCCCCAAAGTCTTTACAGGGGGGCTGGCACTGATTTATATACTGCCTGCCCCTGTAAAGACTTTGGGGATGCCGGTCCATCCAAGTGGGATGTTTTGGTTTATTATATAAGACTCATCATGCAAGGAGATGATTCACTATGAAAAGTCAGCTTACTCTAACATCAAATGCCAAAGAAAAGATCAATCATAAGATCAATACTAATCTGCGCATGTTCATAAACAGGCTCCACTCCGACTTCCCGCCTCACTGGCATAACGACGTTGAGATCATATGGCCCAAAGAAGCTCCTTATAAGGTGATCTGCGGCAATCAGACCTATCATGTAGATATCGATGATATACTTATGATCTGCCCTGCAGTCCTTCACGAGATATTCTCTCCCACTCCGGGTGCAAGGATCTATATACAGGCAGACTTTTCAGGAATCATATCCCTTCGCGAGATAGACAAGGCTTTCCGTCTTATGTCTCCTGCTCTGCATATTAAGAAGAGTACCTGTCCGCCGGATTTATACAATAAGCTATGCGACTATCTTAATACGATCATGAAGCTTTATTTTGGTCATGCGTCGCACTTCCACATGAGCGAAATACCTGATGATGACAGCATCATATCTTTCACAGAGCTTGAGCCTTACGGAGAGCTGGAGATTTATTCTATACTTATTCAATTTATTTCTTTGTGTGGTAAAAATATTGATCTGTTCAGAAAGACAGATTCCAAGGCTTCTGTTTCAGTAAAAAACAGTATTCCTCTTAGCAATGTATGCTCTTATATCTCTGAGCATTTCACTCAGGATCTTAGCCTTGAAAAGATTGCTGCATATGCAGGTTTTAGTAAATACCATTTCGAAAGAATATTCAATGAGTATACAGGCATGACCTTTTATCAGTATCTGCAACAGATGAGGATAAGTTATGCTCAGACGCTTCTGTCTAATCCCGAACTTTCTGTTACAGATATTGCATATCAGGCAGGCTTTGCAAGCGGCGTATCTTTTACCCGTGCTTTCAAAAAAAGCACAGGCTATCCGCCGTCGCAGTACAGGATGCTCAATGAAGTAAAGCACCCTTTAAATGCTAATCCTCATTTTGCGAACTTCCTGAAATAAAGAATATCTTACAATTTACTTTTCTTCTTTATGAAAGAATTCGTAGACTGCCAAAGCTTCTTTTTCCCTAAGTTCAGGGACCTTCATAAGTTCCTCTACAGAAGCCTCTTTAATATCCTTAATTGACTGGAAGTCTCTCATAAGGGCCTTCCTTCTGGCCTGTCCAATTCCAGGTATGTCATCAAGTACAGACCTTACCTGGGCTTTACTTCGAAGAGACCTGTGATATTCTATAGCGAATCTGTGGGCCTCGTCCTGAATCCTTGTTATGAGCTTGAATCCTTCGCTTCGTCTGTCTATAGGCAGCTCTTCGTTGTTAAAATACAGGCCTCTTGTTCTGTGGTTATCATCCTTGACCATTCCGCATACAGGGATATTAATACCAAGCTCTTCAAGGACCTGTAGGCAGATATTGACCTGGCCTCGTCCACCATCCATGAGGATCAGATCAGGGAATCTCGTGAAGCTTCCATACTGGGCATCAATATTCCTGATCTCCATATCCTGTCTTTCTTCAAGACCGTGTAATAGTCTTCTTGTAAGGACTTCATGCATGCAGGCATAATCGTTAGGGCCTTCCACGGACTTGATCCTGAACTTCCTGTAATCACTCTTTTTGGGTTTACCCTTTTCGAATACTACCATGGAACCAACGTTGGCAAAACCGCTTATATTAGATATATCATAAGCTTCCATCCTCGAAAGGTTCTTCATGCCAAGGATCTTCTCTATCTCTTTGACAGCACCTATGGTCCTTCCTTCTTCACGTTTTATCCTCTCCCTGTCTTTGGACAGAACAAGGGATGCATTCTCTGCAGCAAGCTCCATGAGCTTCTCCTTCTGGCCTCTTTCAGGGACAGTTATATACATGCGGCTTCCCTTTCTTCCGGATAGCCACTTCTCAATCACATCCTGATCCTCGATAGCAACAGGCAGCATGAGTTCACGTGGTACAAAAGGAGTACCTGAATAGAACTGCTTAACAAAATCAAGCAGTATCTCTTCCTGGGGATTGCCGCCTACATGTGTCATATAGAAGTGTTCACGTCCAATAAGACGACCATCTCTTACGAAGAAGACCTGAATTACAGCATCACTTTCATCAGAAGCTATAGCTATTATATCCTTGTCCTCCATGGAGGAATCTGTCATCTTCTGCTTCTGGGCTACGCTTCTTACATCATTCAGAAGATCACGAAAGTGCGCCGCCTTCTCAAAATCCATCTCTTCAGATGCCTTGTACATCTTATCTTCAAGATCTTTTAAGATAACATTATAATTACCGGACAAAAAGTCCAGCGCCTTATCTATATGTTCTTTATATTCTTCCTGACTTATCTTACCGGTACACGGTCCGCAGCACCTTCCCATATAGTAGTTAAGGCATGGCCTTTGCTGGCCTATATCCTTGGGAAGTGACCTGTTGCAGGTCCTAAGTCCGTATATTTTATTTATAAGATCAATTGTTGTCTTAACTGCCTGGGCGCTGGTAAAAGGTCCAAAGTATCTTGCCTTATCTTTTCTCATAAGTCTTGAAAAAAGAATCCTTGGATACTCCTCCTGTACCGTAACCTTAATATATGGGTAGGTCTTGTCATCCTTAAGAAGGGTATTATAACGGGGCCTGTTCTCCTTGATAAGATTGTTCTCAAGGACAAGAGCTTCAAGCTCTGAATCCGTAACTATATACTCAAAGCGGGCAATCTTGGATACCATCTGATCTATCTGAGGTCCACGCCCTACTATCTTCCTGAAATATGACTGCACACGCTTGTGAAGGTCTATCGCCTTACCAACATACATAATTACATCATCTGCGTCATGCATTATATATACGCCGGGACTGTGCGGCAGTTTTTTGAGTTCTTCCTTGACATCAAATCTGCTTTCTTCCATCTAAAACCTCATGTCATGATTATAAAAATAAGTACATCCGGATTACACGTTGTCTTTACAACCATTTGTAATACAGATGCACTTTATTGTTAATTAAATATTTTAGTTATCAGATCCGTCTTTAGGCATATCTGACTTATTATCAGAATCAAAATCATCCGGAACATGTGAAAATCTTCCGCCTGAAAGCTTGGAAGAATCCTCGCTTTCACTCTTGGTATCATTTGACCACAGATTATCCGGCTGATTAGTCCAGATATTTCTATTATCACTTGAAGAAGTAAATCCGCCTCTCCTTGTCAGGATGTCCATAGGATCCGGTTCATTTTTCTTATCATCCTTACCTTTGTTGGCATCACTTCCATAAAGAGTGCTGGGCTTTTGAACATATTCCTTTGGTTCTGAACTTGTAGTCTCATCTTCTTTGGCTGTCTGATCATATTCAGCCTTGTTACTACTAAAGGCGCTACCACCAGAAGATGTCTGTCCGCTCATCCAGTTATGTGCATCATTCATAGCTTCATCGAAGGAGCTTTTGGTTTTTACAGGTTCTGTGCCTGAACCTGATGAAGACATTTCTGAAGCCAAAGAGCCAGACGCATTATTACTATTTCCAGTTGAGTCTTTGTCCAGTGCATTACTGTTACCAAAGAGATTGTCTGATGCAAGTAAGTCTATACTATTTCCTTTTGAAGTATCATCGCTTCCTTCGCCAACAGCTGCAGACTCAGGTCTTGTCGCATATATTCTGAGTCTTGACTTCTTCTCTTCTTCAGTAGGCTCTCTAAGGCCTTCTACCTCACGGTAGATCCTCATGAATTCCTTGCCGGATATTGTCTCTTTACTTATAAGATGCTCAGCAAGACGGTCAATTGTGGACAGATGAGCCCTTATTATGTTCTTGGCTTCCTCATAGCAGGATGCAAGAACCTTCATGACTTCCTTATCAACTTCTGCTGCCGTCTGATCTGAGCAGTTAAGCTCTTTACGGCCATCCAGATATCTGTTCTGAATGGATTCAAGCTGCATAAGTCCGAACTTATCACTCATTCCGTACATAGTGATCATGGATCTTGCTAGCTCTGTAGCCTTCTCTATATCGTTCTGGGCACCGGTAGTAACTGTATTAAAGATTACTTCTTCTGCAGCACGTCCGCCAAGAGCCACAACGATGTCATCATGCATCTCGTCCTTAGTACTTAAGAACTTCTCTTCTTCAGGAACCTGCATTACATATCCAAGAGCACCCATTGTACGGGGAACTATTGTGATCTTCTGTACAGGCTCTGTATTCTTTTGAACTGCACTGATAAGAGCATGTCCAACCTCATGATAAGATACGAGCTTACGCTCTTCTTTAGAAAGAATTCTGTCTTTTTTCTCTTTACCCACAAGAACCTGTTCAACAGCTTCCATGAGGTCTTTCTGGGATACGTAGTCGCGCTTACCCTTAACTGCATTGATGGCAGCTTCGTTGATCATGTTGGCAAGGTCAGATCCTACCGCACCACTTGTAGCAAGAGCTACCTCTTCAAGATCGACCGTTTCATCCATCTTGACATCCTTGGAATGAACCTTGAGGATCTCTACACGGCCCTTAAGATCAGGCTTATCAACGATAATTCTTCTATCAAAACGGCCCGGACGAAGAAGGGCTTTATCAAGGATCTCAGGTCTGTTAGTCGCACCAAGTATGAGAACGCCCTTACTTGAATCAAAACCGTCCATCTCTGAAAGGAGCTGGTTAAGTGTCTGTTCTCTTTCTTCATTGCCGCCTCCAAACTTGGAATCACGGCTCCTACCAATAGCATCTATCTCATCTATAAAGATAATACATGGAGCATTCTTATTGGCTTCTGCAAAAAGGTCTCTTACACGGCTTGCACCAACTCCGACATAAAGCTCTATAAAGTCAGAACCTGCAAGTGAATAAAATGGAACGTGTGCTTCACCAGCTACAGCCTTGGCAAGAAGGGTCTTACCTGTTCCGGGAGGTCCTACAAGAAGGGCACCTTTTGGAAGCTTAGCTCCGATCTTAACGTATTTGCCAGGATTGTGAAGGAAGTCTACAACTTCTACAAGTGACTCTTTAGCTTCATCTTCACCTGCTACATCCTTGAATGTAACACCTGTTTCCTTCTGAACATAGACCTTGGCATTGGACTTTCCAACATTGAACAGTCCGCCTGAACCCTTTGACATACGTCTGAACAAAAAACCCAGAAGCGCCCATAGTATCACTATAGGAAGCACATATGACAATACAAGGGAGATAATATAATTGCTTGAATCAGGAACCGTTGATGTATACTCAATTCCGGCGTCTTCAAGTTTTTGCTGAAGAAGAGGATCATTAACAATACCCGTATAGAACTTAGTATCCGGTGTTGCAACCTCTTTAATGCTTGCGTCCTTATTGTAAGCAATTATTCCATCTTCATTTGGGGTAATTGTGATCTTATCAGTTTCTATTACTACCGATTCGATCTGCTCATTTCCCAGCATTTCAATGAACTGATCGTATCTTATTTCAATAGTTGATGCCGAGCTCAGGGCGTTCATAAAATATGACATAACAAACATACAAACAAGTGCTACAAGAAGCAGCATAAAAAGGCTTTGCCTGTTGTTAGATGAATTGTTATCACCATGCCCGCGGCGTTCGTTATTATTTTCGTTATCCATTAAGGTTGTATCCTCGCTTTTATTATAAATAGCGCAATCATGCACCTTATTGCATTATAAAAGTAATTTGCACACAATGCAATGAGCCATATATTTAGCAATTCTTAAAGTTCAATAAAATAAATCATATCTGATGTCTTACTACGCCGTATTCATCATTACTGCGCCAATAGGGACACTTTTTGGTCCTTCTTGTCAGGAAATGATACATCTCATCCTCATCAAGATTGACGCTGCAACTGTAAGATTCATCATCTTCATCATATTCATAATATGCGCATGTATCGCAGTCCATAGTCTTAACCTCCGTATTACCTGTTTAAAAGCATTCAAAAACACTGCTTTTTTAAAAATTCATAGCCTCATAGTACATGTCACTAAAAGCATCATCCTGAGACAGCTCAACTTCTTGTGCGCTTTTTTGAATCACATTTAGAGCTTCCCGGGCTATCTTTGTACCATATAAAGCTTCAATACACAAGTACCTTACGCATCCCTTTAGTGATGTATTTCCGGCTATATATATATTATCTCCATTTTCAGTGATGCAATCCGGGAACATTTTCAGTTCCTTTATCCTGTTCAAAGATAATTTAACCCCAAATCCGCCTGATATTATAACATAAGGCTTTATATCTTTTTCCTTATAAGCCTTTTGAAGATCATCCCTGTTATCAGCATTTTTGAGATTAAGGGCCTTTAGACCTGTTATGTCAGATGCCTTACTCTTCATCTTTTCATATATCATCTGAAGAGCCACATTAACGGCTGCCTTAGCCATCTGAACCTGGCGTATATCATTTTGTGTTATTACGATATCACTTCCATCTTCTGCCTTGCAGACCGGATACCCGCTTTCAAAATATTCTTTTTGTAAAAGGCCCGTCTTATCAATGATCCCTTCTCTTATCAGAGCACTGACAATTTCAAGAACACCAGTCCCGCATATCCCTATAGGCCTTTCATCTCCTATGGTTGTTATGTGGAGTTTGCCGTCTTTAAAGAATGCTCCGGATATCGCTCCCGGTATTCCCGGAATTCCGTACCTTATGCCGCCACCTTCAAACACAGGGCCTGCTGCCGTCGAGGTAATATAAAGCTTATCCCCTTCTCCTGCTGCCATCTCACCATTTGTCCCAAGATCCAGGAAAAGAAATTCAGGGTGATCCTTAAACGGATGCTGCGCATAAAGACCTGATAATATATCTGCACCAACAAAGGCGCTAAATCCAGGCATTATGGTAACAGGTATATCATTTATATATGCTTTCTTTCCTTTATTTACAGATGGACATATATCTTTGAGTTTAAGATACTCAGCATCAATATTTACAGGGGTATATGGATATACTCCCAGAGATTCGCAGTCATATCCCCTTAAAAGATGCAGCATCGTAGTATTACCGGCTATCGCTATACCTGTTATCTGCGAGATGCTGCAGCCTGTTTTTATAAGCAGCTCCCTTATAAGATTTTCTATATCAGTCTGTATTTGCTCCTGAAGTCTTCTTTTCTTATCTTTGGAAGCCTTTATTCTGGATATAACATCAGTCCCATAACTTCTTTGATGATTTATACCTGTTGCTACTCCTATGATACTGTCTTCAAATTCAAAACCCTGTATCTTTTCTTTATTAAAGCCTTTCTTCTTATCAGAATCTGGATCTTCACTAGAAGATTTAAGTATATCAGAAGATCCATTCTTAGAAGTGTTATACATATCAGAAGACTTATTCGTATCATTAGATCTATGCAAATCAGAAGCTTTATGCATATCAGTAGTGATATCACATGGAAGTTCTATAAGTGCAGCTGCAAGAGTAGTCGTACCTATATCTATACCAATTCCATACTTTTTATACTTATCAGCTTTTTTCCTTAAATCTGTGCCTGCTCCAAGAACTTCTATATTATTTTCATCAAAGCTATTTATACATATCTCGGCATCAGACGTGAGCATACTCATACATGCAAGACGATAGCCTTTTTCAAGGTCTTCCTTGGATATATGCCTCATATCTGCTGTAGTTATCCGTGCATTCTCATCAAGGAATCTGACTCTGCACTTGCCGCAGGTCCCTGACCCGGAGCAGGGACTATCTATCCTTATATCATTGTCCCTGAGAAGATCCAGAAGCTTTTTGCCTTTTAAGGCATGAAGAACCAAGGGCTCATTATCTGCTACGTTCATATGTACTTTTACTGTGATCTCATTACTTCTTCTCATGGACTGTTATTCTCTTATACGTTATTATTTTTGCAATGCTATACTTTATTATTTCTATAGTTATTTTATAATAGATACACTTTATCACTATTGATTTTTATAAAAAAACTGACTTTATAATCATTAGTTCTTTTATAAAAAACTGACTTTATCACTATTATTTCTTTTTAAAAAGGAGCAGAAATTAATCTGCTCCCCTTTTACATTCTCTGATTAAGTCTTACTCCTGTCAACTGATACAGCTTATATTATCTGCATTTATGCCTTATTTACCATCATCACAAAGGGTCCTTAGATAACTGTAAATAGACATGCCATATTCATCCATGAAATGAGTCTGGAGGTTGGTCTGTGACATAGCAAATCGATCTGCCATGTCTCTGAGTGAATAATCATCAACATGTTCTTTAAGATAATCTTGCATTTCCTGGAGATTATTGCTGGTTACATAGGTCATTTCTTCACTCATAAGATACCTCCCTCTGTAAATGAATTACAATTTAAGAGTCTGAAAGAATTATCATTGTGACTGTTATCATGTCCCCAAACAATCACTCAATCATTCTATCCGACATAAGAATTCTGCTAATAATATTGTACGTTACAAGATGCATGCACGCAACAACTTTTCGTACAATTTTGAGCGACATGATGTTAGCGAAATTCGTAATGACAAAAAATTTTTAATAAAATTCAAAAAAACACTTGCATAAGATGTTAGCATATGCTAATATAAATATCGTTAGCGATGGCTAACACTTCTGAGTGTAGCCAACAAGCCCCTGCCAGGGCACGGATCTTGCCAATCCGTATCGCCAACAAACATAGTCTGTAAATCTCCTACCTGAAACCCACCGTACTTGCCATACGGTGGGTTTTCTATTTGCCCATTATATAAGAAGCTTTCTGATATTATCACCTCCCATTTTATAATTGTCTGACAATTCAAAGCACAATATATAGTGTTTTGATATTTTGTCGCCACAATATATCTGAAATATTCATTTCAATATTTTAAGTTTACAGTATATTGTAATGATTAAACTGAATATACAGACAATATAACTTTTTTTATAAAAGTGATTGAAAATTATATTTTTATCTGTTATATTAAAGTTACTTAATACAAACGGAACGGCATTAACAGAGAAAAAGTGGCATATGCTTCACTTGGACCTGTAAATGAAATGTCAGATTGTATTTTCTGATTCATATAAGAATGGCCTTTGCTTCATTCGGATTGGGAATCAGGTAGGACGTCAAGAGAAGGTAGTGTGACTGCTGGATTGTATGACAGAGAACCAAAGAAAATATGATCACCGTTTTCGGAGATTAAGTTTTAACAAAAGAGACGATGTTAATCGTCTCTTTTGTTATGCGCAAAAATAATCCTTATATTCTCAAACTTCCCACTTGTATTAAGAAAAATATAGATTGTATTGGGGGTTATAGGATTTTTTAATTTATTAGTGTTTAAAGGTTTTAATTATCCTCAAATCTGCCGATATTACTATTGGTTCTATTTGTTCACGCATTTAATTATTGCCAATATATCACAAGGATCATTTGGGAGCGAAGGTGACAGCATGCCATAACTTCCTGAAACAATTTACAGAATATGTATTTAATGTGCATTTGGCTATTCAGATTCAGTAGGCACTTATGGAGGTAATATGAAAGAAAAAAAGAGAAATCAAAAGCTCATTAACCGGATTATCCTGATTGCCATAGCTTCTACAACAGTTGTAGCTATTATCCTTACTATCATCGGTGTACGCCTGATTGACGCAGCATACGAAGATATGACCAGAGAAGAGCTTGCCGCAACTTCTCATATGCTCCAGGATATTTATGACTATGCATATGAAGGCGACTGGTCTTATGACTCAGATACTTCTACCCTTTATAAAGGTGAAACTGTTATATCTGAAAATTACGATGCTCTTGATCATATTCACGATAAGACCGGCATTGAGTATACCCTCTTTTATATGGATACAAGAGTCCTTTGTACTATGACAGATTCTTCGGGTAATCGTAATGTAGGTACTACCGCAGATTCAGAAGTTGTAAATATCGTCGTCAATAATGGAGAAGAATACTATGCCGAGGACATTGAAGTTGAAGGCACACATTATGATATTTACTACATACCAATGTACAACTCAGATGGAAGCTGTCAGGGAATGGTTTCTACCGCAAGACTTGTATCTGATGTAGTAGCAGCCAAGAGGCATGCTGCAACAGTAATGTTATTATTCGCACTTGGATGCATCATTATAGTTATTGTTATAGGATTCCTTATTGCCAGAAAGATCTCTGCTATCATGAACGGCATAGCAAATGAACTTGTATCACTTGCAAGTGGTAACCTTAGTGTCAAAGTCAATACCAGTGCCATAGAAAGACGTGATGAACTTGGCAATATCGCAGAGAGTGTTCATCACATTGATGAAAAGCTTGTCGATGTCATCAAGAATACCAAGCGTATGTCAAGTGATCTTAATGCATCCGGCAATTCACTTCACGATTCAGCAAGCAATGCAAGCGAAGCTTCTAATCAGGTAACAGATGCTGTAGGCGAGATCGCTAAAGGTGCTATCTCACAGGCAGAAAGCATTCAGGATGCTGCCAAGGATACAGAGAACATAGGAAGCGATATCGATATAATCACAGATAATGTTAACCAGCTCGACAGCTATGCAGAAGAAATGAAGGTATCCTGTGACAAGGCAATGGATGCTCTTGAAAAGCTTATAGATCAGAGTACAGAAGTTCATGAATCTGTAAAGGAAATTGGCAAGACTATTGAATCCACTAACGAATCTGCAAATGCAATTTCAGAATTTTCAGAAGCTATTACAGATATTGCATCCCAGACCAACCTCCTTTCTCTTAATGCTTCTATAGAAGCTGCAAGAGCAGGTGAAGCAGGAAAAGGCTTTGCAGTTGTTGCTACCGAGATTGGTCAGCTTGCAGTTCAGAGTAGCGATTCTGCAGAAAAGATCAAAAAGATTGTTGAACAGCTCCTTATTGATGCTCAGGAATCTGTTGAAGTTATGCAGACTCTTAATGAAAAATTTGGACAACAGTCTGAATATCTTGATTCTACCAAGAATGACATGCATAACATGTCTGAAAACGTAGGTAACGTATCCAGAGAGACAAGCAGCATCACAGACAGGATCAAAGAACTTAATACAGCCAAGATAAGCCTTATGGAGATAATCTCTGATCTCTCTGCTATATCTGAAGAAAATGCTGCAGCAACTCAGGAAACCAATGCATCTATGGAAGAATTAAATGCTACCTTCACAATAATCACTCAGGCTGCTGAAGACCTTAAGGTTCTTGCTACAGAAATGATGGATACAATAAGTTACTTCCACGAAGATTAATCAATATATAAAGGGCAGGCCTTTGAGCCTGCCCTTTTTATGTGTGATCTTATACCATTACTTTGGAATATTCTGATCTAACGAGTTCAGTATATGCATATATAAGAGGACCAACACCCTTAGCTTCATTCTCTACTACTGGCTCAGAGAAGTAATACTCAAGTGATCCATCTCTTCTTTGGTTTCCGCCAAGTCCTGACACAAGGCATATTCCACCAAGTCTTGGTGTTCCATCTTCATTTCTTCCAAGGTACTTTTCTACCATACCATCGAAGGCTCTAACGCCATATTCTCTGTACTTTTCATCGATATAGCCAAGTCTTGTTCCCTTAAGAATTGCATAGGATATAAGTGCAGTTCCTGAAGTCTCAAGATAGTTTCTTTCATCGTCCGGAAGATTGACAATATCATAGAATAATCCGCTCTTATCCTGATACTTAATAAGAGCTTCAACAAGATTTTCTAAAAGTTTGTGAAGATACTCCTGCTCTTCTACAAGCTCATCACCTGCTGCCTCACATACATCAACAAGTGCTGCTGTAAACCATCCAAGTGCACGGAGCCAGAAATTAGGACTACATCCAGTCTCTTTATCAGCCCAATACATCTGTTTGCTTTCATCATATCCATGGAAGTAAAGGCCTGTTACAGGATCCTTCATATACTTCTCAACAGTATGAAACTGCTTGAAGCTGTCCTTACAGCCCTCGATAGATCCATATCTTCTTTCGTATTCCATATAGAAAGGCTGTGCCATATAAAGGCCATCAAGCCATACCTGATAAGGATATATTTTCTTGTGCCAGAAATTACCTTCTTTAGTACGAGGCATTGTTTCAAGCTGCTTCATTACAGTGTCCATGGCTTTGCGATATTTCTCTTTACCTGTAAGATCATAAAGCTTAAAAAGACATGTAGCACTGTTAACATTGTCAAGATTGTACTCATCTATACTGTAAGTCTTTATAGATCCGTCTTCATTTACATACCAGCCAAGAAAATTATCCGCAAAATTAAGATACTTCTCATCGCCACTTATTTCGTAAAGATTAAGGAAGCTTGTTACCATACAGCCATCAATATAGTTCCATTTATTGGGCTTACCGCCTAATATCTTCTCAATATTCCACATGGGATGCTCTGGGTCTGACTTTTCCATAAGCATATCCACATATTCATTTAACATACTGATTGTTTTATTTCTATCCATTATAAGCTCCCTTGAGATATGTTAAAAAGTAACCTCTTACATCTTACGATATCAAAGACGTTTGAAACTGCTTTTGTAAGCGCTTACTATCATATCACATAAGGAGCTTTTCGTGTACCTTGTAAAATATACAATAATATTTAATTTGTTTTAGTGAAACCTTACACAGCGTGAACTACTCCTACTTATAGAAGTCGGAGCTTCCTGCTTAAAGTTCATTCGTGCACTAGTAAAGATACGTGCTGACATAACAGCTTTCAGTTATTGTATTCTGACAATACTATATTACCTTCCTTAAGGGTTTTCTGAACATCTATTATTCTTTGATTGCTTGAGCCTTTAAATCTTAGCATCATGTCTTTCTTTGCAAGGACGAACTCTCCATCCACAAGTATATCAAGCATTGATAAAATAGGCTCTGTATCATCGCCGTGGCATCTCTTATTGTCAGGATCTGTCAGTTCTTCCCATACATAACCTGAATATATCCATATAGTAGCTTTTGGAACCTCTTTTTTGATCCTCTCAAGGAAAGGTCTTAAAACTTCCTGGTTCTTAAGCTCCATAGGTTCACCGCCAAGCACTGTAATACCTGCAATATATGCAGGCTTAAGTGACTCAATAATGTCGTCTTCTACTGCCTTTGTGAACTTAAGTCCGTATTCAAAATCCCAGGTCATCTCGTTAAAGCAGCCCTTGCAGTGATGCGTGCAGCCTGATACAAAAAGAGAGGTTCTGCATCCTATACCATTTGCAACATCATTTTTGATTATCTGTCCGTAATTCATGTTATATCCTCATATACGTACATGAGGCCGGATATACATCCGGCCTCATGCTTCCCCATACCGCTGATTCCATACCGAGCCTGTATCTTTCAACCATCCCGGTAATTAGCGTTTTTTACTGTGAACGCCTCTTTTATTCACAGTTTTTTAGATTAAACATTAACTGTTTCAGCTATCTCTTCTGCCTCAGGTACAAGAGTTTCATTAGATACATGAAGAACTCTTTCCTTGATCTCCTGGGTCCTTCCCTGGTTCCAGTACTGAGTTCCGATGTAGCCGCAGGTACGTCTTGCAACATTCATCTTGTCCTGATTTCTGTTACCACAGTTCGGGCACTCCCATACAAGTTTTCCATCCTCGTCATTGACGATCTGGATCTCTCCCGTATAACCGCAGCACTGGCAGTAGTCTGACTTGGTATTAAGCTCTGCATACATGATGTTCTCATATATGTACTGCATAATAGAAAGAACCGCATCGATGTTGTCCATCATGTTAGGAACTTCTACATAGCTGATAGCTCCGCCTGGTGATAATGCCTGGAACTCTGACTCAAACTTAAGCTTTGAGAAGGCATCAATCTTCTCAGATACATGTACGTGGTAGCTGTTTGTAATATAGTTCTTGTCCGTAACACCTGGAATAATTCCAAATCTCTTCTGCAGACATTTTGCAAATTTATAAGTTGTTGATTCAAGAGGTGTTCCGTAAAGTGAGAATGCAATGTTAGTCTCAGCCTTCCACTTTGAACACTTATCATTAAGGAACTGCATTACCTTAAGTGCGAACTCTTTGCCCTGCTCATCTGTATGTGATACACCCTTCATGAACTTGGTACATTCATAAAGACCGGCATATCCAAGACTTATTGTTGAGTAGTTGTTAAACAAAAGCTTATCTATTGTCTCACCCTTTTTAAGTCTTGCAAGGGCACCGAACTGCCAGAGAATAGGAGCAACATCAGAAGGTGTTCCAAGAAGTCTGTTATGTCTGCACATAAGTGCTTTATAACAAAGCTCTGTTCTCTCTTCCATAAGCTTCCAGAACTTATCTTCATCCTGACCTGATGAACATGCAACATCAACAAGGTTGATAGTTACAACGCCCTGGTTGAAACGTCCATAATACTTATGGCTTCCATCCTCTGCAAGGCCTTCTGTATCAGGAGTAAGGAAAGATCTGCAACCCATGCATGGATATACATCACCGTTCTTATACTCGCGCATTTTTTTGCCAGAGATATAATCAGGTACCATACGCTTTGCTGTACACTTTGCAGCAAGCTGTGTAAGGTTCCAGTACTTGGAATCAGGAGTTACATTATCCTCATCAAGAACATATATAAGCTTAGGGAAAGCAGGTGTAATATAAACACCCTTCTCGTTCTTGACACCCTGAATACGCTGCTTGAGCATCTCTTCTATAACTGCTGCAAGATCATCTCGAAGCTGACCTTCAGGAACTTCATCAAGATACATGAATACTGTGATGAAAGGAGCCTGTCCGTTGGTAGTCATAAGAGTGATAACCTGGTACTGGATCTCCTGAACACCATCCTTGATCTCCTTGCGGACACGCATCTCAGCTATTTCATTGATCTTCTCTTCTGTAGTATCGATTCCGGCCTGCTCAAGTTCCATGCGAACCTGCTTGCGGAATTTCTGACGGCTTACATCTACAAAAGGTACAAGATGTGAAAGTGTGATAGACTGTCCACCATACTGTGAACTTGCGATCTGTGCTATAGCCTGAGTTGCGATATTACATGCTGTTGAAAAGCTCTTTGGAGGCTCTATAAGAGTCTCAGAAATAACTGTTCCATTCTGCAGCATATCATCAAGGTTAACAAGACAGCAGTTATGCATGTGCTGTGCAAAGTAGTCTGAATCATGGAAGTGGATTATTCCCTCTTCATGAGCCTTTACAACTTCAGGAGGAAGAAGGAAACGTCTTGTGATATCACGGCTTACTTCGCCTGCCATGTAATCACGCTGTACGCTGTTAACTGTAGGATTCTTGTTGGAATTCTCCTGCTTGACTTCCTCGTTATTGCACTCAATAAGTGACATGATCTTATCGTCAGTTGTATTAGACTTACGCATAAGAGCATGCTGATAACGATATGTTATGTACTTACGGGCAACATCTTTGTTGCCGGCATCCATAAGAGCATTCTCTACAAGATCCTGGATCTCCTCGACGTTAGCTGCACGTGTAAGATTATTACATTTAGCCTCAACATCCCTCTCTATGCGGATGATATCCTCATCTGAAAGACGCTTATCCTCAGTGACTGTAAGATTAGCCTTCTTAATAGCCGCAATAATCTTGCCACCATCGAATATAACCTCTTCACCACTCCTTTTAATGATTTTCATGGAGCCCCTCCTAATTCTAATTTATCAATTTACAGCACAAAAAGCCGAATCAGTCCCTAGCGCGGTCCCAAAACACCCGCCTGATCAATTCATGCTGTTATGTTCCTTTGGAAAAAAACTTTTCTTGAAAAAATTTGGAAAATATAAAGTAAAACTATCTTGAATGGATATCTAATTACTATATATTGTGTTCATAAATAAATGTTAATACAAAATGTAGGTATTTTCAAGTAGGTAAATACACTTTATTGCGTGTAATTATGCACAAAATTATGACAACCACTACCCATACATGCCCGCTTTTACAGCTCTCGAACCGCTTCCAGCCTGTTATGCATGCGAAGAACATGATTTAGTAGATTTTTTTCGGTTATCGGATTACCAGACACAAAATATTGTGTTTCTATATCATGAAGCATATTTTCCGTATCTGAAAATGTAACTACATCATTGCCTTTTTCATTGTAGGGGAGTCCGCAGACATCAGCCAGATGCCTTATAGTTCCTACATTACCATCTATAAGGAGAATATCCTTGCCAAATGCCTTTATGTATGACGGCTTAAAGTAGTTAAAATGAGTGCACCCAAGTACCAGGGCCTGATATTTGGATAAATCAAAGGATGCAAACTGTTCATGGATATACTCGTCAACTTCGCTTCCTTCAAACTGCTCATTTTCAGCAAAGGTTACAAGATGTGGCATGGCAAGAAGATCAACCCTGTGATCCTCGTCAACTCTTTCAAGAAGGTGAGACAGTTTCTTCTCCCTTATTGTCACAGGTGTAGCTATGACAAGGATTCGCTTTTTGGAGGAAGTCTCTTCAACTGCAGGCTTTACAGCCGGCTCCATTCCAAGTATAGGAAGATCAAACTCACTTCTTAAAGTCTCTACTGCTACTGCTGTTGCAGTATTGCAGGCAATAACAATAGCCTCAGCTCCCTTATCAATAAGGAATCTCGTTATATTTCTTGTATACTCTTTGATCTGCTCCGGAGTCTTGAGTCCATATGGAACATGGTCAAGATCTGCATAAAAAAGATATTCTGCCTGACCAAGTCTGTGGTAAGCTTCATGCAATACCGAAAGACCGCCAAAACCCGAATCAAAAATTCCTATCTTCATAAGGTCACACTCTTCTTAACTGATAATACCCTTGTAAATAGTTAACACTAGTAAAACATGCGTTATCATTCGCATTAAAACGGAGGCAGTAACTCTGCCTCCGTTTCTGTCCTCATTAATAATATTCTATTCCTTATTTTGTGACAATGTATAAAAGTGCTGAAATGTTATTCTGATTAATTCATTGCCTTAAGTATCGATAAAAACACTAATTTAGCCAAATTTCGTATTTATCTGGCTAACGTTTTTACGTATAAATTAATTTTCTATTGTAGTTTTGACCATTTTCCAAAAGGCACCATAAGTTGTTCCATTTTACAACTTACTTTGTTTCTGAAAGATATGATTTTGAACAATAGTAATAATTGCCCTGATAATAAACCTTGGCCCAGCCGTTCTCTTCGCCTACAAGAGTAAGCTCTGTTCCGGCTTCTACAGACATTGCCTTGTTGGAATCTGTCTTTTCAGGTGATGTTCTTAAATTAAGTCCGCTTGTTGTATATACAGTTGTTCCTGATACAGTCTCTTCAGCTGTCTGTGAATCTGAATCTGTCTCCTGTGATACAGAACTGTCAGTTGTATATGCAAACTCATCGCCTGCTTCATCCTCTTTTGCCGGATCATTGACCTTATTAAAGACAAACATTATAGCTATAACTATTATGAGAAGCGCGGTAACTCCTGCAAGAACCTTGGTGATGATGGCCATCTTGTCATTATCACCTTCCATATCCTCTTCGTATTCCTCATAATCAGCCTGGTCCTGATACATTTCATCAGAATATCCCTGCTGATATCCTGCCTGATCATTATAATAGCCATCCTGGGCAAAACCCTGGTCATCAGGTCCATTATATTCGTCATAATAGTCATCACCATATCCGTCATCATAGTTCCGGCCTTGCTGATCACTATATCCTGATCCTTGGTACTGGCCATTTGCCTGATCACCATATCCTGATCCTTGGTACTGACCATTTAGCTGATTGCTGTATCCAGATCCCTGATACTGACTATTCTGTCCATTGGGCTGATCATTATAGCTATTCCTGTAGGCATAACCCGGATCTTCCTGATACGGGCCCTGGTTACTCGCTCTCCTTGCTCTGTACTGCACACCTTGACTATTACTATATTCCTGTCTTACTTCATTGGCTGTTCTTGACTTAAGTAATGCTTCCTGATGCGCTTTAATATACTCCTGCTTCTCTTCAGAAGTAAGGAAATTCATAGGATCCTCAATCTGAATGTCATCAGGATTCATTTCATCAGGCCTTACATAAGGAGTTCTGTGCTGCACAGTTTTAGGTGATGAAAGATTACTTGAATCATCACTTACTGTTTCATCTTTTTTGTAGTCACCGATGTTATAAATCTTATCTGCCATATGTCCTCTCCCAAAAACTCATCTGCTAACAATATACTTGCAGATAGGGTTCCCCATAGATGAAAACTTCTCTTCATATTCTGTCATGACGTTCCCCTCATTCATAACAGGATCATTATGAAGATCATGTGTTACCTTGTCCAAATGCCATCCGGCAGGCTCTACTTCTTCAAGTGCGAATGCAAAAAGATCTGTATTATCAGTCTTGAATTCAACCACTCCGTCTTTTTTCAGGATCTCATCATATCTGTGAAGAAATTCTCTTGAAGGAAGACGTCTCTTGGCATGTCTGTCCTTAGGCCATGGATCTGAAAAGTTAAGATATATCCTGTCGATTTCGCCCTTACCAAAAACCTCTGTAAGAACCTCTGCTTCCATTCTGATAAAACGGATATTGGGAAGCTGAAGCTCTTCCTGTTTCTGAAGGCCTCTTAACATAACACTTGAATACTTCTCAATTCCAATATAGTTAACATTTGGATTTTCCTGTGCAAGTGTCATTATAAAACGGCCTTTGCCCATTCCAACTTCAATACGGATAGGGTTGTCGTTGCCGAAAACCTCGTTCCACTTTCCCTTATTTTTCTCAGGTTCTTTAATGGACCATTCGTTTTCAGCTATTTTTTCACGCGCACCGGGTATGTTTCTAAGTCGCATAATTATTACATTTCCTTACTACTAATAACTTTCTATACTTTCAAACTCACCAACTATTATGTATAATTTTACTAGTATATGTCAAACTTATTTAGTGTACAAATTATTGCCTATTCGTGAACATTGCGATTTTAGGCACAATATAGCATAACGAAAGGTCAGATAGATAATGTTTTCTGATTTTTATTATTATAAGAAAAAAGAAATTAATAAACCGATAGTACTTCGTATAGGTACCTTCATTGCAGCCTTGCTCATAGCATTTACTTCATCTTTTATTCCTTCATACGCAGCAACCGATTATACTGCAGAAATGGAGCAAAGAAAGACACTTGAGATTCAGTCCAACAACACTGACAACTGGCCCGAAGGACCTGCTATAGGCGCTGAAGCTGCAATTTTACTTGAAGTTAATACAGGTACCATCCTATATGCCAAAAATATTGATGAAGAGCTCTATCCTGCAAGCACGACTAAAATTCTTACCTGTCTTCTGGCTGCAGAAAATGCTGACATGAATGATACAGTAACCTTCTCTTACGAAGCAGTTCATTCTGTTCCAAGCGATGGTTCTAATATAGGAATAGATGCCGGTGAGTCTATGACACTTGAACAGTGCCTCTACGGAATAATGGTCGGATCTGCCAACGAATGCGCCAATGCTGTAGCAGAGCATGTTGCAGGATCACTTGATGACTTTGCGGATCTTATGAACCAAAGAGCCAGTGAACTTGGCTGCACACATTCACATTTTGTAAATGCCAACGGCCTCTTTGACGAAGACCACTATACAAGCGCCCATGACCTTGCGCTTATAGCTGCTGCCTTCTTTTCAAATGAACTCTTATCAAGTATCGGCAATACAGCAAGATACCACTTTACAGCAACTGATACACAGCCGGATGATTTCTATATAACCAATAAGCATAAACTTATCAATGGTGAAATCTCATATGATGGAATTCTTGGAGGTAAAACAGGTTACACCGGAGAAGCCAGAGAGACTCTCGTAACCTGCGCATCCAGAAACGGAATGAAGCTTGTATGTGTTGTATTAAAAGAAGAATCACCTTATCAGTTTACAGATACGACAACACTCTTTGATTACGGCTTTAATAACTTCCAGATAGTAAATGTGTCCGAAAATGATAACTATTACATTCCTGAAGACACAAGCTTTTTTTCCTCAGAAAATGATATATTCGGATACTCAGGAAATGTTATCGAATGGAACGATGATGACAGTATCATACTTCCTATAACCGCTTCAATTAATGATTGCACCTCGGTTGTAGATACTGATGTTTCAGGGCAGCCATCAGGCACCATTGCTGTTGTAAACTATTCATATAACGGTGTAAGCGTTGGTTCGGCAAGGGTTATGACAAGCAGTTATCAGACGTCCTTCTCTTTTTCGAACACGTCCTCGGATGACGAGCCTTCAATAAAGCAGTCCATCTATGTTAACGTAAAGCTTATTATTATCATTGTTTCTAGCATAGCAGGAAGCGCCATCATAATAATGAACCTGTCTGCTTTTATCAGATCACTTCACTACGCTGGCAATGATCCTAAGGAAAGAAGAAGATACAAAAGAAGACAGAAGATGCTAAAGCAGCACAAACTTACTTATAAAAAGCCAAAGAAGAGATAATACAAAATGGTGGTCACTTTGTATTATCAGCCTCTCTATTCTTTTTAACGCGTCTTGAATGTGCCTTGGCTCTTAGCTGCTTCTGCCTTATATCCTGAACACCGTCTGCATCAACAAATTTGCTGGTCTTAACAGCATAGTAGCCGCCATCTTCAGCTTTTTTGACCCTGACTTTGGATTTCATAAAGCCGTGCTTTGGACACTGAGAAAGGGCATAATAGTGCTTTCCATTTGGTGTAAACCATCTTATCTTGCGGCGAAGATTCTTGTGGCACAGATAGCACCTTGTACTTATGACTTCCGGATCCTTAAGAAGCTCTTCCTTGTCTGCAAACTCTCTCGAAATATATTTGGCATAATTATCAAATACAATATGTATCTCCTGACGCTTATCCTTGGGAGTAACATAATTATCAAAAGAAACGTAACGAAGGAACTTATCAGGTATAGTCTGGAATATACTTGCTGTATACTTGGCATCTGATAAAGCTCTGTGGAAAGCCTGATCCTTATCAAGCTCCAAAAAATCTATTCCATATTCCAAGGACCTGCGGGATTTACCATCTTCATATGCAAGCGAAAAAAGCTTCTGCACATCCATGAACTCAATCGGTCCGTCAGAAAGCGGGTCCAGATCATAATAATCCATATTGCGCTGAAGTTCAGGTAGGTCGAGCGTTCCCCAACTGCAAAATATCGGATCTTCTCCGCACCATTCGAGAAAGTCAGCGATCACAGTAGTAAATGGATCTGCATCCTTTAGATCATCCATAGTAAGATGTATTATCTTACCTGTAATCTGATGCATAGTCTCATAAACCTGGGGATGTATAAGCCTTGAAAAAGTACCGGTCTCTACACGGTCTTCATTAAGCCTGACTGCACCTATTTCAACTATTTCAAAAGGAAGCTCTTTAAGTTCCTGCTCCCTTACAGTCTGACCCTGATTCCACTCAAGGTCAAAAACAATATAATTAGACATAGACTATTTCCTCATAATTTAGCATTTACATTATACAGTGAACATATACTATCTGACAAACAAAACGTTACTCTTTTTAGGTTTTAGACAATCAGCTCTTGAATCAGGTTGTAAAATAGCACCAATTCTCAGTCAGACTTTATCCAAAATACTATTTAAATTAAGTGTGAAAAAATATTGACATTTTAAATTGCACACAATATAATTGCATTATGGTAATGGATGATAAAGCAAAATAAACCGATAAATATTTTGCCATTAATTTATTTCGCGCGCTTATGGCCGCAGATAGGAGAACTAAAATGGGATTCTATGATTACAGTGTACCAAACACAAAGGGTGAAGAAATATCAATGAAGGATTTTGAAGGTAAGGTTGTAATGGTTGTTAATACAGCAACCGGATGCGGCTTTACACCTCAGTACGAAGATATCGAAAATATCTATGAGGAATTTCATGATCAGGGATTTGAGATCGTCGATGTTCCTTGCAACCAGTTTGCAGGCCAGACCCCAGGTTCTGATGAAGATATCCATGAATTCTGCACACTTAAGTACAACACTCAGTTCCCTCAGATGAAAAAGTCTGACGTAAACGGTGATAATCAGCTTCCTTTATTTGAATATCTTAAGAGTCAGAAGGGCTTCGAAGGATTTGGCAAGGGTGCTAAGGCACTTGCTATGAGCGCTATGCTTAAGACAATCGATAAGGACTATAAGAACAACCCTAACATCAAGTGGAACTTCACAAAGTTCATTGTTGATCGCAAGGGTGAAGTTGTAGCAAGATTCGAGCCAACAGCTTCTATGGCTGACGTTAAGAAATGCGTTGCATCTCTAATTTAATATTTGTTTTGCTTTAAAAAGCTTCGGATAATATCCGAAGCTTTTTTAGTTAAACCCTGATTATTATTTTGTTTTAGTAAGTAAAAACTCTGATTTAAAACTTCCTTTATGCTAACAGCCCCAGACTACCTACCAACTTTCTTAATGGCACGCATAGCTAAAAATGTAGGTATGCTAAGTTCATGAAGACGCCCTTCTCCGTTGGTATCTTCATACAGATCAAGAAGAGTAAATCCTGCTTCAAGCTGCCCACCAATCTGTTCTTCAAGAGAATGCGAAAACTGCATTCCGCAATCAGCTTCTTCTAACTGTTTTCTTTGCTCTTCATTAGTCAGTGGGTCAAAAGGAAGGCTGTTCACAATCTCTTTTTCCTCATCATCGACTATGTAGTTAATGTAGTGATCAACTCCAGAAAGTAGTATTCCTCCTGCCTTTAAGACTCTGAAGCACTCTTTCCAAATTGGTTTTACCTCTTTTACATAACAATTAGATACAGGATGGAAAATCAGATCGAACTCCCCATCCTCAAAAGGCAATCTCTTGGTCATATCGCCTCTGATAATCCGAATGTTATAGCCTTCGCGCTGCGCCACAATTCTTTCACTTTCTATCTGCTTCTCTGAATAGTCCAATACTGTGCATTCAGCACCCAACGCTGCAAAAATAGGCATCTGCTGACCTCCGCCGCTTGCAAGTCCAAGTATTTTCTTGCCCTTTAGATTTCCAAACCAATCGTGTGGCACAAATTTAGTTGGTGTAAGCTTAACGTCCCATTTTCCATTTGTCGCATTTACATATTCTTCATGGCTAAGCGGTATTCCCCATTCCCAGCCTTCTTCAATCCATCTATCGATGGTTTCTGCATTTATATCCTGATAATTCATATATACCTCTTTCTACCTGATATTTATTTATAAGTTTTACTGTAATTTTTCAATTCCAATTTAAAGCATGATCCAATCAATAATTTCCTTCTCTGATTCCTCAAAGTATCTTAAATTGTCTTTTCGATGCTTTCCGAAGGTCTTGTACATTAATCCTATAATAGGTATCATCCGGTAAAGTTTTTTCTCACGATCCCTGTTGGGCATAAGACCATTCAAATGACTGCCATGAGGATATACGATAACCTTAACATCTTTTTCGTATCCGGTTTTTTTAAGATTCTTTTCTATCTCACGAACAGAATACTCTGCCGGCCATGCTTCATCTTCATGCCCTGCAATGAGCAAAACTCTTGAGCCTGTTTTTTCCACATGCAACATTGCTTTTTCTGTTTCTTCTGCATCTTCATATGCATTATGATAGGCTATCCACATTCCCATAACCTTATATTCTGCGCCTGGATGCTTATAATACTTCGTTGCATTGATCTTACTGAAATCAGCGCTTACAAAAGGGATATCCTCGTTTTTAAAAGTGACGACACTTCTTCCCGTCATGGTCTTTTTATCTTTCGCTGTCCCTTCAAACGGAACATGTGTGGGTGAGACGATTATAAGGTTTTCCATACCTCCTATATACTGCGCAACAAGCACGGCAAATATAGAACCCATAGACTGTCCGTATACGCTAATATGCTCTATGCCTTTCTTCTCCCGCAGATA
>NZ_JAILQF010000093.1 GCF_024699075.1 Butyrivibrio sp. | reverse complement strand
TGGTCTGAATACAAGGCCGCTGTCTTTTGATGTATTTACAAGATGTTCATAGGTGAGAAGATATCCTAAGCCTTCCATGGCAAAAATTGATCCATTGTAAGAAAGGCGGAAGGAACCTTCTAATTGAAGCTCTGAAAATCTGCTTCCAGCCCAGTTTCTAATATCTCCATTCCATGCTTGATCAGAACAGAATAATGGCAAGCCTACAAGGTCATCCAAACGGATGGCTTTTTTCTTTGCTAGGGGATCGGTATCTGGAATGATAAGTCCCCAGGTGTCTGTTTGAGGGAATTCGATATATTCGTATTTGCGGATATCTGGTTGTTCTACTAGTACTACAAAATCAAGTAAGCCTTTATCGACTTTTTCAGAGAGCTGCTCTGTATCACCGCTTGTGATGTGATAATGAAGGTTTGGATAGTATTTTTTAAAATCTTTTATAGATTTTGCTAGGTATCGAAGCTGGTAGGATTCAGCAAGACCAAGATATAGTTCTCCGCCAGCTATATCATCTAGAGAAACAAATTCCTGCTCGATTTTATCAGCCATGCTGACAAGATCTTCGGCACGATTGCGTAGCAGAATTCCTTCGTCAGTAAGTTTGATACTGAAAGCATGTCTTGTGAAAAGCTTTTTCCCAAGTTCTTCCTCTAGCGATTTAAGCTGTTTTGACAGGGTAGGCTGAGTTACATGCAGAAGTTTTGCAGCTCTACTCATATTTTCTTCTCTTGCCACTGCTAAAAAATATCTTAAAGTTCTAATTTCCATAGAATCTCCTTTCCATAGAATTTCCTTTCCATGATCAGTGCACTCGAAATACTTCGTATTGCTCATTGCTATATGATATGCCAAAATGGAATAATATAATATTCATTATAACCATTAGCGAGAGTATTTACAAGCAGGTACAATAAAAGCAAAATGAACAAGAATAACGGAGGTATCAAGTGATGAAGAAAACAGAAGAACTTAATTTAGTAACAGAATGGGATAAGGTATTTCCAAAGAGTGAAAAAGTAGATCACAAGAAGGTAACATTTTCAAATCACTTTGGAATTACCCTGGCAGCTGATATGTACATACCAAAGAATGCTACAGGAAAACTTCCTGCGATTGCAGTGTCAGGTCCTTATGGTGCTGTTAAGGAGCAGTCATCAGGTCTTTATGCACAGACCATGGCAGAAAGAGGTTCTCTGACGATTGCCTTTGATCCCTCTTTTACTGGAGAGTCAGGTGGTTTTCCAAGATATATGACCTCACCGGATTTAAACGTTGAGGATTTTCAGGCAGCGGTAGATTTCTTGTCTGTTCAGGATAATGTTGACCCTGAGCGAATCGGAATCATCGGTATCTGTGGCTGGGGAGGTGTAGCCCTTCAGACAGCCTGTCTTGATACAAGAATTAAAGCTACAGTTACATCAACAATGTATGACATGACAAGAGTTGCAGCAAACGGATACTTTGATGCTGATGATAATAAAGAGGCAAGAGTGAAGGCCAGAAAGGCTGTAAATGCTCAGAGAACTGAGGACTTTAGAAACGGTACATACGCTTTGGCAGGAGGAGTTGTCGATCCATTGCCTTCGGACGCTCCGTTCTTTGTAAAGGATTACTATGATTATTACAAGACAAGCAGAGGCTATCACGCAAGAAGCCTTAATTCCAATGATGGCTGGGCGATTACCGGAATGATATCTCTTTCCAATATGCGCCAGTTCCATTATGCAGGAGAGATTGATAATGCAGTTCTTATGATCCATGGCGAAAAGGCTCATTCCTGCTATATGAGTAAGGATGCTTTCAAGTTGCTTAATGGAGATAATAAAGAGCTTTATATCATTCCTGATGCAGTACATACAGATCTCTATGATGGTGGAGATAAGGATTATATTCCATTTGATAAGTTAGAGAGTTTCTTACATGATTATTTAAAGTAAAATCCGGTGGAGGGCAAATGCTCATATGTATAGGTGGCAGAGGCTGGTATCAGGAGGAAGGAAAAGAAGCAGTGGAACTTACTCCGGGTAAAGTTGTGAATATTCCGGTAGGCGTAAAACATTTGCATGGAGCTGCCTCTGATTCCTGGATGAGTCATCTTGCTTTTGAGATTCCTGGTGAGGATGGTTCAACAGAGTGGTGTGAACCGGTTCCTGACAAGTTATATGGTGAATTAAAATGATGTCGAAAAGAATTGTAGCAACGCCGGTCATCATGCTGGCGCTATTAACTGGGTGTAAAGCGAATAATACCGGTAATTTTCAAGAAGATAATGCTGTGAAGACGGAATCCAGTGTTCAAACAGATACAAATGAGTCAAAGGAGCAGACTGAGATGAAAATAGCGGATGAAAGCATACTG
>NZ_JAILQF010000083.1 GCF_024699075.1 Butyrivibrio sp. | reverse complement strand
TTGTAGGGCTGCTTTAGGGTGATGTCGTAGCCGTGCATGTCCATGACCTGCTTGGCTACGGAGAGACCAAGGCCGCTTCCGGTATTTTGAGAGCGGGAGTCGTCACCTTTTACGAAGGGCTCGAAAAGCTCTTTTTCACTTTTGGTGATTGAGATGCCGCTGTCAGCTATTGCAAGGTATTCTACACCTGAAAGCTTTGTGATGGAAAATGATACTTTTATGCCGGACGGATTATGCCTGATTATATTGATGATGAGATTTTCTATTACCCTTTTTAGGTGAAGGTCATCTGCAAGTATATAAAATGGCTCTTCAGGAATATTTATATCAACTTCCATATTTGCATCTTCAAGATCTGTATAGCACCTTGATATTATCTCTGTCAGGAAGGAATGGAAATCTATTCTTTTTCTGTTAAGAGTAAAACCCGCACTCCCTAATCTTACATATTCAAAAAGTAAAGTTATGAGCTCGGTCATTCTCTTTGACTTTGATTCTATTGCCATCAGATACTCTTTTTTCTGAGCCTCATCTTTGACCATCCCATCATTTAGAGCAGTAGCATAACCGCCTATTGTCATAATAGGAGTTCTAAGGTCATGGGCAAAATCAGACAGCATGAGATTACGCTCTGCTTCATAGCTCTTTCTTTCGTCGTCGCGCTCTTTTTGAATGATCTCGACCTGCTTTGTAACTATACTTGCATATATGATGATTCCTGCAGCAATAGGGATGAATATTAGTAAAAGAGATATGCCTATTAAAATCATGATCGTAGAAGTTGCAAATGTTCCATATATAAGAGCGTTATTACCGGTTATAAATCCCAATAATAGAAAAGGTATACTTTTGACAGATAAGGATGAAAGATCTGGCTGCTGCAACATAAAACCGATTAATGGAAAAAATATATAGTTTATTATTCCTGTTATTATTAGTTCTAAAGCGACTATGATAACAAGAACCAGAATGAGACGTTTTATAAGAAAGCCTTTAAGTTTATCCATACCGAACCTCATTAAAAGTGCTTTTTTTTTTTATATGTTTAAACTCAGCACTCTGTATATTTTTTTAATTGCTCATGATGATCAAATTGCAAGGAATTGTTTTTGGGAGAAGTTTATTTTTCCATTCTGTAACCAAGACCTCTGACAGTTTTGATATATGCAGATGGGTCTTCGTCAAGCTTTGATCTTAGCTTGCTTATAGCTACCATGATATTGTTGTCTGCAACGACGTATGTATCTCCCCAGGCATATTCATATATCTTTTCTTTGGTGAAAACTTTGCCCGGATTCTCCATAAAAAGTTCCATCATCTTAAGTTCTGTAGACGTAAGTTCTATCTTAGTATCACCGCGGTAGAGGATACATGCATCCTTATCAAGCTTTAAATCAAGAAGAGATACCTCTTCCTGCTTAGAATTGTTGTCGCCCTTAAGGGCATGATATCTTCTAAGATTGGAACGGACTCTTGCGACTGCTTCAAGGGGATTGAAAGGTTTGATCATGTAATCATCTGCCCCAAGATCAAGCCCTATTATTTTGTCAGGATCAGTGTCTTTGGCTGATATGATGATGACAGGGATATTGCTGGTCTTACGCATCTCTTTTAACACATGAAAACCATCAATTTCCGGCATCATGACATCAAGCAGGCAGAGACTTACGTCTCCGCCTGCAAGTATTTCAAGAGCCTGTTTGCCATCGCCAGCTTCTGCAACGGCGTAACCTTCATTTTCAAGATATAGTTTTAGTAAACTTCTGATTTCAGCTTCATCATCTGCTATAAGGATCTTATCCATCAGTTGCTTCCTTCCTAATTATGATCTGTGGGTATACAGGCTCTTTTGGTTTTTAATAAAAGCCTCAAAGAAAATTTTAATATTACTGCTCGTCAATAGCAAGTTTTCCGTACTCGAGTTTTTCATAAAGAGCTGCATTGGTCATATTTCTGTAAGGAGATACATAGAATACGCCAAGTATACCAATTGTAAATACAGAAAGGATACCCCAACCGATGAATGAAAGATCAAGTACAAATGCATTCCATTTCTGGCCTCTCATAAGCTCTTTACTCTTTGCAAATACTTCATCCTTGGTCATTTCAGGGTGGTCAGCAAGGATATAAGGAATCATACGATACTCATAAGACTTAACTATACCGGGAATGATGAAAAGAAGTGTCCAAAGTACTGTATAAAGATCTCTGAAGAACATTGTCTTTGCAACAGTCATGTAATTGTTATCAAATGCATGAGCGACTTCGCTTACATTTGCTTTCTGGTTAAGGTTTCTTGTAAAGAATCTCATACAGCCAACTTCTATAGGATTGAGTATAAAAGCAGATAATACGATTCCTATTGCAATTACTGTAAGAATAATTGTGAATCCGATCAGTACAAATATTGGAGATAAGTCTTCAGGAATTTCACCTGTCTTTACAAAGTTTGATACGCCGTTAATGGAGTTTACAGTATAATTAAAAGAGCCAAGGTTTTTATCAAGTTCAGCCTGCTGTGTCTCTGTTAATGAATCTCCGTAAAAGCCATCTGTAAATCCTTCTGAGAAATCTTCTACTGTACTGCTATTTTCTGTTGCACTACCGTTTAAAACTTTGCCTCCAACAGCTGAGCTTCCTGCTGAGCCAAGTACGAATGCAAGTATGATACTTACAAGTATTGTTTTCCAGAAGTTAATTGAAAATGATTTCTTTGCTTTGTCTTTAAGTTCTTTTCTTGTCCACATGTTATTATCCTCCGTTTATGAATGTTGTGAATGCTTGTTTGCATTCGTTTTATTTATCTTATGAACTAAGGATATCATCCAAACCTTTCCAATAAACCCAAAGAACCTTAACATAACCTTAACGTTTTATGTAGAAACTTATGAAAATTATTAAGGGGTATATGATATTTCACCAAAAGATGCCGATACTATAATAGAGTGTTTCAAAAATAGAGTGACATCATTATCGCTTTATTAGATAGTATTTGTTCGAAATAATATTACTTAAATGCGAAAGTAAAGGTTGCCTGGACTATGAAGAAGCTAACAAAATGCTTAAAAGAGAACAGATTATTAGTAACAAATATTATTATAATTCTTGTTGGATTCATATTTGCACTTGGTATGGCATTTTTACTTCTTAATTACATTACCAAAAAAGATATGGAGACAACCGCAAATGCTCTGTTTGATGGTGTTTACACCTCAATTAATAATGAACTGGAGTCGTCTGCTCACATAACCAAAATAATGTGTAATGACTATTTTCTTCAAAATATAATAAAAAAAGAGGATGAAATTCCTGAAAACGAATTTGAAGAGGAAATCTCGGAATATTTAGAAAGTATTCGTGAAACAAATAATTGGGAAGGTGCATATATTATCTCATGTAAAACAAATAAGTACTTTACACCTGACGGAATCGGCAAAATAGTTGATCCCAATAAAAATGAATATGATAAATGGTATTCAAATTTCATTAAGACTGGCATGGAGTATGGTGCTGATCTTACTTACGATGAATTCAATGAAAAAGAATATGTCATTTTTATTGACCGTCGTATGGAGGTTGATGGTGAACTTAGAGCAGTACTTGGCTGTGCAATGTATCTTGATAATACTATAGATATAATGAGAAGTTATTCTGAGAAATATAATATTGATATATGTTTTACAGATATATATGGAAATACTACTTTTGATGAGGATGAGGTTAATCTTGGCGAGGCATATTACAGCAGGGATTACACAGCTGATATGATCAGAGAAAATCAAGTATATACAAAGGAAGGTTTTATTGTAAGAAAATATATTCCACTTATTGGAATGTATCTGGTTATAAAGAACAGCCAGCATTATCTGACTGAAAGATTTTTTAACCTGTTGATAGGTTTTGTTTTAATAATGCTGATTCTTATTTTTGTTCTTACAACTTACAACTTTTATAAATTCGGATTTGAAAAAGATGACCTTAAGAAAAAAGTCAGAACAGACTATCTCACTAAAATATCAAATGTAAATGGTTTACAAAGCAGTATAAATTTCTTTTTAGAAGAGGAAGGCAGTAAACTCATCGGTGCTACAATGTTCATTATCGATATTGATCATTTCAAAGAAGTTAACGATACTTTCGGGCATGGTAGAGGAGATGAAGTACTGATGGAGGTTGGCCGGGTATTATCCAAATCATTCAGAGGAGGAGATATAGTCGGCAGACTGGGCGGTGATGAGTTTATGGTATTTTCGCCTACTTTAAATGACTATGATCATATTGCACAGAAAGCCAAAGAACTCAATGAAGCAATAAAGCGGACAATAAAAGAAGATGATAAATCAGTAGATATTTCAGTAAGTATAGGAATAACCATATATCCTAATGATGCCGAAAACTACGATGAGCTTTATGAGAAGGCAGATCGTGCGCTTTATTTTGTAAAAGAGCATGGCAAGAACGGGTATTGTCTTTATTCAGACCTGAGCAGGATAAACATATAAAGGATACTTACCTTTCAATGTAAAAATGAATGTCAATATTAAAGGCGGCTTGCAATAAAGAATGAATGCAAGCCGTTTTTACTTGGCGTATAATATAACTCAAACTTCGCACATATAAATTAATACCAGAGTGTTAAAGGAGACTAAGAGTGAGGCGTTATATAGCAGATCTTCATTTTGATGATGATATAGTTAATAAACTTATGGATAAGCGCGGCTTTGATAATATAGAAGATATGAATGAATATATGATAAGCCAGTGGAACAGCGTAGTACAGAAAAGGGACGAGGTTGTGATCCTTGGCGATTTTATCATGTCCAAGGATGTAAAGCGCGCCAAAGATATAATACTAAGATTAAATGGAAAGAAGTTCATGGTACTTGGAAATCATGATCATGTACTTAGAAAGACAGCCTTTGACAGAACTCTTTTTCAGAAGATGTCAGATTATATGGAACTTCATGATAATAATAGAAGAATCATATGCTCCCATTATCCTATCATGTGCTACAACAGGCAGTATGATATCAGAAATGATAAGGCTCATTCATATATGCTCCATGGTCATATTCATGCAACATCCGATCAGGAATTTGTGGACAGATATGTACTTGATAACAGACAAAGATCCCGCATGGTACGTACCAAAGAAGGTAATGAGATAACACTGCCAATACCATGCGAGATCATAAACTGCTTTTGTATGTATTCAGATTATAAGCCTCTACCACTTGATGAATGGATTAAGATCAATGAAAAGAGGCTCGATACTTATCAGATATCAAGCTCAAGAACGATAGGTGTATGATCCTGACGTTCGCCGGAATCAAGCATTTCTGATCTTGTAACTTTACTTTTAAGTCTGTCACTTACAAGGAAGTAGTCAATTCTCCAGCCTGAGTTGTTGATCTTACTTGTCTTTATACGCTGAGCCCACCAGGAGTATACATTTGGTATATCCCCGTGAACATGTCTGAAGGTATCTGTAAAACCTGCATTTAGAAGGTTAGTAAAGCCTTCTCTTTCTTCATCTGTAAAACCTGCTGACATGTGGTTGCTGTCAGGATTTGCAAGATCTATCTCTTCGTGGGCTACATTATAGTCTCCGCAGGATATAACAGGCTTTTTGGAATCTAAATTTTTCATATAATTAGTATACTGTTTATCCCATTCCTGACGCTCTTTAAGACGTTTAAGGCCATCTCCTGCATTAGGAGTATATACAAGATTAAAGAAGAAATCATCATGTTCAAGAGTTATCATTCTTCCTTCACAGTCCATGGTATCAGGAGCATCTATTTCAGGGAAAGTAGCTTCTAACTTCATCCCCTTCTTATAAAGAGCCATTGTTCCTGCATAGCCTTTTCTTGCAGGCTCATGTGAGCTTACATATACAAAGTCATATTCAGGAAAATATGCTTTAAGAGCTTCCTCCTGCTTTGCATTCATACCTGTAGCAGGAAGCTTGGTTTCCTGAATTGCGATTATATCAGCATTTTCAGCTGCGATTGTATCAAGAACCTTTCGGCTAAGCTCTGAACGAGGGCTGGTACCTGTAAGTGCAGCATTTATTGAATCTATATTCCAAGAGATGAATTTCATTTGAGGAACTCCTTTTTGTTTTTTCTAATTAAATAATAGCATAAGCTGATTGGAGATAATACTAATAGGTCCACTGAAATGATCATTCCGGTTATCTTTACATTATCTGTGACTTATTGGCGTTTTCCTTTTTTTCTATGGAGATGTTTGGCCTCAAATTAGTGCCTTTCCCTCGTCAGATCCTTGACCCATTTATATCTCGTAAAATGATGCAATACCCACGGAATCTTACCAACTTCATCAAGGCAGGTGCAGGCATATACAACGATCACAGGCCAGTGGAATATATAGGTTCCAAGGAAGGCAAGAGGTATAGCTATAAACCACATAGATACTACAAGTGAATACATATCAAAAATAGTATCACCGCCTGCTGCGAATATACCATTTATAAGAACAGTGTTAACGACTCTTCCTATCATATAGATAGCCATTACGATCATCATCTGAAGAAGGTAGTGTCTTGCTGTATCAGTAAGCCTTACTGTCATAAATACGATTGGAGTAAAAAGGAACATTACACCGGTTGATATGAAACCAACAACAAAGGCAATACCTACCATCTTCTGTCCATATTTCTTACCTCTTTCAAGGTTACCTGCACCAAGCTCGTTACCTACCATGATGCCGCAACCACTTGCAAGACCATCACCTGCGCAGCATACAAGGTCTCTTATAACTGCAGTTACTGAATTGGCTGCTGCAGCATCTTTGCCAATATGTCCCATAAATGATGAATAGGAGGTAAAACCTACGCCCCATAGAAGACATGCGCCAAGAAGAGGCCACATACACTTTATAAAATCCATTGTCAGGACTTTATTGAACTTTACAAGGCCTGAAAGTTTTGGATGTACATAACCTTTTTGGTATGACAAAGTAAGTACAGTTATAATTTCAAGGATTCTTGCAGCAAGTGTTGCTGATGCCGCGCCGCGCTCTTCTAAATGAAGACCGTAAATAAAGAAGGCGTTTAAGATTATATTGGTGATAACTGTCATTGCAGATACTATAGCAACAGTCTTTACATGCTCTGTTATCTTCATCATGGCAAGGTAACACTGGGATATTCCTGTAAGAAGATATGAAAATCCTGCGATCTTAAGATATCTTATACCTATAACAATAAGATCTTCATTATCAGTATAAAGGAGCATAAGATATCTTGGGAAAAGAGTACATCCTATAAAGTAAATAATTGATAAAATGCCGCAGATCCTAAGCGCAAGGCAGAAAATATCATCGATGGATTCAAGATCTTTTCTTCCCCAGTACTGAGCGCCAAGAATTACAGTGGCTCCGACGGTAGCAGACAGGATCATGTTCTGTATGAACTGTATCTGCGTAGCAAGAGATACTGCAGACATAGAGTCCTGATCTATGCTTCCAAGCATAAAAGCATCAGCAGCTGCCACGCAGGCGAGCATAAAAGCCTGAAATGCTATAGGAAGAGCTATGCCTGCAAGTTTTCTCAAAAAGTTTCTGTCCTTCATGTGTAAAATAACCCCTTATAAATATTATTAATGTGAATATTTTATCCGCTCCTAAAACAAGGCATTATTAGAGCGTTTAAACAACCTGGTCAAAATAAATAATACATAATATGATGTAGGTGTCAAAAGTACCTTTTGACACCTTATGACGGTCGGATTGTTCCGTTTCTACGAAACTCCCACAATCCTCAAACATTCACAAATCCGCACTACGTGCTACTTTGCTCATGTTTGGCGGGTCATAAATTC
>NZ_JAILQF010000074.1 GCF_024699075.1 Butyrivibrio sp. | reverse complement strand
GCTATAAGTATCATTACCATCCAGGCAAAGAAGAATCCAAGCGAATTGAATTTGATATTAAGAACGCATCCTGCAAGTATTCCTCCTATTATCAAGGTTCTATTTGATACAGGCTTTGGATATTCATTCTTAAAATATCTCATAGACAGATACAGCCCCCACATAAACAGAGGCATCATCATCTCTTCGGCGCTTCCTCCCCACCAGAAGGACCTTGTGGAATAAATGAATGCTGCAGTTCCAGGCACAAGTACCATGCTAATAGATGGTCTCATATAAAGTCTTAATATCCTGTACATTGCAATACAGGTAAGGCTTGCTGCTATAACTTCAATTATAAATACTCCAAAGAAAGTCTTATATGATATAAGAGATGCAATGCCATATAGTGTATATAACATCATTCCCTTTTGATCAAAAAGGTCTCTATAAGGTACAAGTCCCTTAAATATAGACTTTCCTACTGTGAAATAGCTATTGGAATCATCCCAGTTATTAAAGGCATAAAGCGGTGATGACCTTGTACAAATAAGCATTATAATAAAAGCTGTAAGTATGCACAACAGATATGCACCTGCGGCTTTATCAGATGATTCTCTACTTTCTATATTTTTATTCATTATAATTGCATATGCTCATGAAAAACTTGTTTTTTAAATGAGCATACAGCCCTTTCTTTTAATAATCATTACAACATATTTATCACGTTGTGAACCTTGATGTTATTCATGAAATTTATTTAAGACTCAAGGCACCTAACATACTTTAGCAGATTGTAGAAATTCTTTACAATCTCGCTTCTAAATTATACAATCTATTAGAATGATGGTCAAAGTAAAGAAGGATGAATTATGGCTAAAACAAAGGTACTGATGCTAGGACCAGACAGAAGTGTCAAGGGCGGCGTATCAGGAGTTGTTAATAACCTGTATGATGCAGGTATAGATAAAGAAATAGAGCTTAAATATATAGGCACCATGGTAGATGGTTCAAAGCTTCGCAAGCTTTTTCAGGCTGCAAAGACTTATTTTGAAGCTTTTTGCTGTATAAACAATTATGATATAGTTCATGTACATGTTTCAGCTGATGCAAGTTACTACCGTAAATCCTTTTTTATGAAAATGGCCCTTCGTCATAATAAGAAGCTGGTAATTCATCAGCATGGCGGTGATATAAAGCGCTTCTATGGACACGACCTTAGTGGCAAAGCTCATGACAAGATGGTTGCCTTATTTAATAAATGTGATGCTTTTATAGTACTTGCCCCTAATTTCAAAGAGTACTTCAAGCATATAGTTGCCTGCGAAGATAAGATCTCTGTCATAGGGAATGGTATAACTATTCCTGAAATAGATTTAAATAAAAAAGACTATGATAAGCCTAACATTCTCTTCCTTGGGAGAATCTGCAAAGATAAGGGCATTGGAGAACTTCTTGAAGCTGTAGACAGGCTTTCCAAGAACCATCCTGACGTTCATCTGTATCTTGGCGGTTTCTTCGAAGACGAGGATTTAAAAGAACGAGTTGAACAGCTTTCAGGTAATGTAACAGCCTGCGGCTGGATAAGTGGTGATGACAAGGAAGCCCTCTTTGATAAATGCCCTATATTCGTACTTCCTTCATACTATGAAGGAATGCCACTATCTGTTGCTGAAGGTATGGCTCATGGATGTGCGACTATTGCTTCCAATGTTGGAAGTCTTGATCAGATGATAAAAGATGAAAGTACAGGACTTCTTGTTAAGGCCAAAGATTCAGAAGATCTGTACAATGCTCTTAAAAATGTAATCGAAGATTCTAAGCTTCGAACATCTTTGGGACAGAGAGCCTATTCTTTTGCCAAAGAGAATTATGATATTATTAAAATGAAAGATAATATATTAAAGATATATAAGGACATAACGCATGGATAAAACTCCCGATATAGCCGTTATCATTCCGGTCTACAATACAGCTGAATATCTGCCTGACTGCATGAACAGCGTACTTGAATCAAGGCTTAAAAATATTGAGATAATCCTTGTCGATGACGGATCAACAGACGGAAAGAGTCCTGCTTTATGCGATGAATATGCAAATAAAGACTCCCGAGTGCGCGTTATACATAAAGAAAACGGCGGACTTCAAAGTGCCTGGATAGCAGGTGTCAAAGACTCTACTGCCAACTATCTATGCTTTATAGATAGTGATGACTGGGTTGACAGCGAGATGTTTGAAGAGCTCTTCTCTCATACAAGTCAAGCTTTTAAAAGTTGTGAGATCATAAGTTCTGACTATATTATAGAAAAGCAGAATGAGCGTAAGGAAGTTCATCATACTATATCTGCCGGTCAGCATTTTGGCGAAAATCTTGATAATATCAAGACACGTCTCCTTGGGCAGGAACTAAGAACTGTTATACTCTCAAGGTGCATGAAACTTACCTCCAGGAAACTAATTATCAATAACCTTAAATATTGCGACAGTTCTATAAGACTCGGCGAAGATGTAAATATCATGATCCCTGCTCTTTGCGATTGTAAGAGACTCTACGTATCAGACGTATGCTATTATCATTACCGTACTGTTGCCGACTCCATGGCGCATGGCCATAATGAGAAAATGCTTGATAACATAAAGCTTCTGTGTGATACCTGTTGCAAGATTCTTACAGATAAGAAGATTACTAATGCTAAAGAACAGGCTGACATGGAATATTTAAGACTAATGTTTGTATATGTTAAGGATGAACTTCGTGCCAGATATCCTGAAGCAGTTGCTACTGTAAGTAATACTCTAAAAGAAGATACTATTAAAAATAAGATAAAAAACAACAAATTGGAAGTTTCAAATAAAGCCAATAAGCTTATATATTTTGGAATGAGACATCCTTCCAAAGTAATGCTAAAAGTAATACAACTTATTTTACTTACGTATGATAAAAAGACAAACTAAAATACTCCTTTACGCCTAATACGCTATGCTTTCCACTTACCATACATATTCAAATACAACTTAGGTGATAACCTGAATATAATAGTCTTAACTTTGTATCCTGCTGACAGAGATGCAAATGCACCGTTTCTTTTGAGGGCATGTTTTATTGCCCTCTTTATTATATTAATAGCATCATTATAGTCTTCATCTTTAGTAGATACAGCTATCTTACCTGTCACAAGAAGAGCTGCCATTATCTGAATCTGTGCAAGCCTTACGTATACATAGTCACTTATATGACCTTTACAGGATTCAAGAACTCCTTCTGCCTTATCCCAGCATGTGATCTGATCAAGGTACGAGGGCTTATATGGCTTAAGCATAGCTCCCTGTTCATTCTCTGTATATATATAGCTTCCGGCACTTATAGCTTTGAATACTCTTCTATTTTCTTGTCTACTCGCCATTTCAAGTAGCATAAGCATATCTTCCCCAATAGATAAGCCTACAGGGAACCATTCATTTCCAAGGCATTCATCAACTTCCTTTTTATTAAAGAGTTTGCCCCATACATGCGAGTCTTCGTTAAGAACGCCATGCTCTATATAATAATAGCCGCACATATCAGTATCAGCCATTATTCTGTCTGTCATGGTCACCATCATTAAAGGATATGACTTATGAGATGTTATAGCAGGGTCATTGGACTTCGCCGGTGCTTTAAAGGCGTTTACAGCCTCTACAAGCCTTTCTATATAATCTTCTTTAACAAGATCATCTGCATCAACAAAAGACACCCAGTCTCCTTCTGCAGCCATTAAACCATTATTTCTTGCAGCAGATACCCCGCCATTTGGTGTATGGATTACTTTAACAGAGAATCCCTGCACAGCTTCATCATTAAAACTCCCTTCATCTGATGCTCTATCTGTACCATCTGCATTATTAACATCTCTTGCAATATCATCACAGATATCAGCACTTCCATCTGTAGATCCATCATCTACAAGTATTATCTGAACATTAGTATAAGACTGCTTTATAAGTGATTCTACACAAGATTCAATCGAGTCTTTTGCGTTAAAAACCGGTATTATAACAGAAACAAGCCCTGTAAAAGGCTTGTTTCCTGTATCATTCATTGTATTATTATCATTACTTATATTTTCAGATTCTCTAACAGTACTCATAAGTTTCCCCTTCTTACAAGCGTTCTTTATGCTCTAAATAGCTGCGTCCACCACCTACCGTATATCATTGGGTCTGTCTTAACGTTTGCAAGGTCAGGAATTACAGCGATCTTAGACTCTACGCCTGATACCTTACTAAGAAGCATATTCTCAAGCGCTACTTCCGTAACGATTATATGCTCAGCCTTTCTGGATGCAGATATATATCTTCGCATCATATCAGGAGATAATGGCTGAAGCTGACCGTTTCGTCTTTGGCTATACAAGAGGGTCATCTTATCGCCTTTGTAATGAAGCGGCAATTTTCCGCATGGAAAAAAGATCCTGTCACATCCAAGCTTTGGTGCTATGGACGCTACTGTAAAGTTCTCCCATTTAAATACATCAAGCCTTTCTTTAGGATCTCCATCCATAAGAAGGAAGCTGGTACCATCAGCATCAAAGTCATTCTGATTATAGGTATTACCCATAACCATGATATGATGCTCATTATCCCGGCGCAAATTCTCCGCTCCGAGATATGCTATCAGCTTCTTGGTAAGCTCATATATTCCATTTTCTGACTGATCATCTTTGATCAGTGTAAAACAGTCAATTGCCAGGTTCATAATTTACGTTTACGATGCTCCGCTTCCTCTAAATACGACGCTTATAGTCTTGAAGAGTATACGGATATCAAGTCCAAGTGACCAGTTGTCAATATACTGCAAGTCAAGTTTAACGATCTCGTCGAAATCTTCGATATCACTTCTGCCGCTAACCTGCCACATTCCTGTCAGACCAGGTGTCATACTTATACGGCGTCTGTAATATTCATTATATTGTTCAAATTCCTTCTCTGTTGGTGGTCTTGTACCAACAAGGCTCATATCACCCTTTAAGATGTTGAAAAACTGTGGGAACTCATCAAGACTTGTCTTACGAATAAAAGCTCCGACCTTTGTGATTCTAGGATCATCTTTAATCTTGAACATAAGTCCTGTCATCTCGTTCTGAGCTTCAAGTTCCTTCTTTCTCTCCTCAGCATCAATATACATTGATCTAAACTTATATATCTTAAATCGTCTTCCATTCCTACCAATCCTTACCTGTGAGAAGAAGATAGGACCGGGAGAATCTATCTTAATAGCTATACCAACAAATATAGTAAGTATTATTGTAAATAGAGATCCTACAAGGCCTCCAAGTATATCTACAAATCTCTTGATTATAAGAGCTCTGTATCTGCCTGTTCCCTTGAAATATGTTACTACGGAATATCCTCCAAGCATTCCTATAGATGTTCTTCCTCTCATACCAGGAAGCATTACGCAGTAATGAACTGTAACACCCATGTCTGAGAATGCATTGATAACATCTGCAAGAGCGTCCTGAGAACTTCCCGGAGTATAGATGAATACTTCATCAAGTGGCATTGTTGTAACAGTCTTAACAAGGTCCTTCCTGTCAGATATTACATTCACGCCTCTTATTGTCTGACCTTTAAGATCAGCATCAAGGCAAACAGCACCAACTATAGAATAATTGATATCAATATGATGCTGAAGATGTCTTATAGTTTTCTCTAAATGTTCCTTCTCTGCAAGTACCAGTATCTTAACTGCTGTATCTGCATTCTTCCAATATGCTGCAAGAAGTCGCCTAAAAAGCTGACGTACAAGTACAGTAAGAAGATAATCAAGTACTATAAAGTAGAACATTACAAGACGTGAAAAGGTTCCACCTATGTTGAGTAAATAGTTAATCACAGTTGTTGTCAGGACTATAGCAACTTCATACTTCATAACAGCATAAGATTCCTGAGGGAATCTACGCTTCATAAAATCTCTGTTAGCATCAACGCCAAAAGAATATATGCCTGATACCATTACCAGAATAAGGCATACAAGAAAGTGAGTCTTTTGTGAATCCATATCCACAAAGTTCTGCCATCTTATGTATGTAGCCGCTATAAAAGAAAATACTATTATAGCTACATCCAAAAACCATATCAGATACTTGATAGTATACTTGTTGTTACCATTCATCTTACCTTTTCCCCATCCCTTTATCTTTTATAGATAATCCCAAAATCAATCTGATGCTTATAAATAATATCAGCACAAAATACTATATCACATAGTGGCACGATGATTCCATACTCTTTTAGTACTCTGTCCAGCTTTCTCTTTCTACACCGGAAATTGACTCTATACCATAATATGTTTCCATCTCTGTATTAGTCCAATATCCAGGATCTTCTGTAATATCCAGCACATACGCAAATGTATATTTGTTATCAAAATCAGGCCTTAGCATTGGAACTGTAACTTCTGTAGCTCCCTCTGATGCCTTTTGGGTCAGATATACATCTCTCTCTGTCTCTTCACGATATATTCTCCCAAGATCAGTTCCGCAGTCAACATATTCAAAAAACATATGCACGAACATAAGAGCAACAAGACAAGAGCCTGCAGCATAAAAAACCTTGGTAAGCTCTTTACTATCTTCTAATTTTATATCAGAAAATCCCTGGCAAATCGCTATAGTAAGGTAAATACCAGCTCCAAAGAAAGCTCTTCCCTGAGGTTCTGCCGTCATGATAAGACTATAAGCTGTAGCAAGGAACAAAAATCCATATAAAAGCATATTATGAAGCTCTTTCCATGTCTTACCAATAATTCTAAGAATTATCAAAAGAACAATAAAAACACCTATTAGTATAAGAAAATTATCTCTTATAAGAAGTGTTGTCTTCTGTATTCTTGCTAGCATCCCGACAATACCGGAATGTTCTTCTTCGGTAAACGATGCTCTAACATAGTTACCAGGAGCAAGAATCATAAATGCAAACCCTATGATCATGCCAATAAATCCGGTGATCATCCATGGCATTATCTTATTGCCATACATTGCTACAGACAATGTATTATCTGTTTGTCCCACATTATACTTTTTATTATAAAAGATTATTACAAAATATATGAGGAGAAGTAGTATTGCTCCTCCAGATGTATTCTCACTGCACCATCCTGCAACAACTCCAAATAAGAACATACCTATGCATCTTAATAATCCGCCCTTTGATTTAGCTTTAAGCCAATGCCTGTATAATGTCAAAAATCCAAATATTATACCAGTTGTAATAAGATAATTGCAGGATGCATATTTTAGAAGAATAGTTTCAGCAAAAGACACTCCAAAAATCCATATCATAAGAACTATAAGAAGATATAGTCTTATGTCATACTTCCTCTTTCTATCTATATGAGCATAAATACATAAACTTAAAAGAACAAATACTCCTGCAGAGATAAAGTTAAAAAGCATGACTGCGTCAAAATAAAATACAGTTCTAAGCACTATATGTGCAACTGATCGGCCAGTCCATCCCATATACTGCTCATATTCCTGAACAAATAATTCCCAAAAACTATTCGCATTTCTTGCGATTGCATAGTAATTAAAGTCATCTCCAAGAAGTGGTGTCATTATCATAAAAAAGAGAACTGTCAGATAACATGTTATTACTTCCAGTATAAATAGTCTCTTTCTCCATTTATCATCTAATTCAAATACATGCATATTTATCCATTCCTCATATTAGTGTGGTTGTCTTATTTGTGATATAAGATACTTCTTATATTCAGGATTATCTAAAAGTTTGTGTTTTCGTGCCATATATAGATATTCACGTCTTACTATTCCGGGATGCTTCTTACAATAATTGGTTAGCTGATTATCACTAACACCTATGCTTACCAAAGGTTCATTTGTATTTGCAAATGCTGATGGTTCATCTTTCATAGTCCTTAAATAAAAATCCATGTCTATGAGCCAGCGAAGCTTTCTATCAAATGTAATTCCTTTATTTCTGACAATAGTAGCGCTCGGTGCTCCTATTACATTCCCTACATAAAGATTTCTTATATCCTTTTGAATAAGTGATAGATCATCATTCTTAATGTGTCTTGAATATCTACAATCTTCAGATACCTGCATACTTCCTGAAAATGCAAATACTGCATCTGAATTATCCAATAGTTCTACATACTTTCTAAGCGACTCATCATCTGTAAACCAGTCATCATGAAACATCATCTTGATATATTCACCATTTGCTTTACTTAATGATGAGTTCCAGTTATCTCCGGGTTTACCTGTTGCCACATGTTTTATATAGTTAAGATCAAAAGCATTATTATAGCTAAGTGCGATATCCTTGCATTCATCATTTGATGAATCGTCACTTACAATAACTTCGAAATCTCTATAATCCTGATTCTCTATACTTTTAAGAAGTTTATCAAGGCCATCAGGATTATTATAAACCGGAATGCATATAGAAACTTTACTTCCCATAAGTCAATTCCCCCGGCCTAGCAATATATGGCCAATATGTCTGATACCCTTATATGCTCTCTGAAAAACTGTCGGATTATCAAACTTTGGATATTTACTGTTTTCAGCGTCCCATTTGTGGAACGAAAAAGGATCTATCCCCCTTGTTTCATCAAAGGTTTGTTCTCTTCCAAAGAATCTTGCAACTTCTATAGGCGCAAATCTGCAGCCTGCCTCTTCAAGTTCTTTATGATGATGGCAGCATATAAAGCCGTCTTCATTATACCATCCATAGAAGCTCTTCCACTCAAGCCCAAGCTTTTCAGGAAGTTCAAGAAGTCTTCTACTTCTTATGCCAACGCTGTTACCAACCCTGATTATGACACCATCAGGATCTCTGTAAGTTATATTATCTCCTTCAGGAGGAAGAGGCCAAGGAGCCCCTATATAGTCATATTCAAGGAACTCATCTCTCCATTTATCAGGATTAACTACAAATCCATCATAATGAACCAGCATTATATAATCAGTATTTATATGTTTGTGTATCTCATATACGCATGCATAGTTGAATTTATCGATATTATCAATCTTATCTATATGCGAATATCTTATGCCTTTAGGAAGTCCTAAGGGCTTTTTGTCTGTGATCAGAACTGCATCACCAAAATCTATCCCGCGCATTGAATATTCCATTGCTTTAATAGTAGCCTTGACCTTAACACTGGTCATTGCTACAAGCGTAACGTTCGGAAGTTGCAGCCTGCCATTTATATACTCAGCCATATTAAATTCACCTTCTAATATTGACTTATTTAATGTCTGAATTTTCTCATAACATGATGATAAGCTTTGCGGCAGAAACGTCCTACTGTAAGATCAAGCCTTGCCATAACTTTTTTGCCCCATGTGATCCTGGGCATGACAAGATAACTATACTCATCAAGATGATCAAGAAGATACTTTGGATATCTGTCATCCATCTCAACTCTTTCAAACTCAGCATCTCTTCCAAGAAGGTCCCTTCCAAGTATGAGCTGATCCATAGTCTCTGCCAGTATCTCTCTGTCATTATATTCCTGATGTGCCGCTGCCTTAACTTTAATACCTATACGCTTTGCAGCATTGGTCTCATGATGGCCGCCCATATAACCAAAATGCCATCCACCCTCAGGTACTCTCACAGATCTTGAATCTGTTGTAGCTATCTGATCTCTTAATCTGACTATTCCATCTTTTGGTATCTGGCTTATGCTTGTAATCTTAGTCCCGAGCCATTTACGCTGCCTTAGCGGAATCTCAGGAAATTCTCCTTCTGTCTCCAAAAGATTACCCGAAACTTCCATCATGTTGAAGAAAGCATAAAAATTATCCTGAGCAAGATGATATACCTTACCCGGATCAAAATTATCGAAAACCCATTTAAGAGCCTTGGGAGATGGTATCTCATCACAGTCGCTTAGCATGATGATATCGTTAACAGTAGCCTCTTTAAGGCCTTCTATAAGGTGATTTTTCTGGAATACATCACGTTCAAAAGCATTAACGTCTGTAGGATTCTCATCTACAACAATATAAGTTATCTTATGAAGATACTCTTTGAACATGTCCTTATTCTTCTCAAAGCAAAGTTCTTTGGGCTGCCCTGAAAATGTGGTTGTAGCTTCTTCTATTACAAAACGGTCAACATAAGGATCAAGTATATTAAGTCTAAGCTTTAAAATATCAAGTTCATTAAAAAAAGGAAAACAATCATAGATCATTAGTAGTCCTCAACCCTGTAATTATCCATAATTACAGATTTAGTATTTTTGCAATTTGCGCTCTATTTTTCTGAATGCTCTTTTAAGCATCCATGTTTTGTATATGTACTGACTTCTTATAAGCTGAAGTTTTCTGGTAAGACCGGTTGCCTTATTTGCTTTTCTTTCAAATATACCTGAAGTTTTCTTATAACTTTCAAGTTCAGCTCGGCACTCATCTGCTGAAAAAATCTTTCCGCTTCTGTCCATATAATGGAAGAAACTGTATATATTTTGCTCCGAAGCCCAGTATCCATTTGAAACATTATGCCTTGCCCAGTATTTAGGTGCAATGGCGTATTTAAGTTCATCACTTGTCATCGCAGGAAAGACTGCAAATGAAGAATTTGAAAGAAGAAGATATCTAGCATTCTTAATAGTTGCATAGTCCTTACCAATATCATTTCTTACAGCCTTAACCTCAGGCAAGATTTTATTAGCAGCTTCTACATCATCTGTAACTGCCAGAAATTCCATATCAGGACGTATTTTAAGCATATTTTTAATCCCGTTTACCCAGTATTTTCTATCTAGCCACAATTCAGGGGAACCGGAATAATCACCGCATCTTAAATGTATGATACAAAGATTGTCTTTAGTATATTCATGAGAATCATACTCATCTTTAACTTTAAGCCATTCCTTAATATCATCCTTATATTTTGCAAAATAAGACTCCGCTTGCAAATTGCCATACAATAGAGTGTTATCTTCAATATCATGAATTCTGTCATCTGAACCGCTTACATAAATGCCATTATACATATCAGCCTTAGAAGTGCCCAAATATATCCTTGTATCATCATCATTCCAGATATGCATTTTTTCTTTTTCATCTGCAGTTATTTCTTTACCACAGTCAATATCCATAAAATACATACCACTTGTAGAATGAATATTATTGCCCAATATAGAAGGATTTGCGATTCCAAAGTCATATCCCTTCTCCTTGGCAATAGCTCTCGCCGTTACATAGACAAAGAGTTGGTTACCCAACCCCTGTCCTTTGATCATCTCTGTACCTATCATATCAGTGAATTATGTGCTTCCCTTCCAATGTGGTCTGAACTATTTTTTCGTTACGAACCTCATAAATTATATCACACTTCTCTATGGTATTAAGTCTGTGTGCGATTATGACCATAGTCTTCTTACCATGGAAGCTGTTAACTGCCTCCATAACTGCTGCCTCTGTCTCATTATCAAGAGCAGATGTAGCCTCATCGAATACAAGTATTTCTGGATTATGATACAGAGCTCTTGCTATACCTATACGCTGTCTCTGTCCGCCTGAGAGTCTTACGCCTCTGTCACCAATCTTGGTATCAAGGCCTTCCGGAAGTGTTCTTATAAACTCATCAAGCTGAGCTTCCTTAAGTACTTCCCATATCCTGTCTTCATCTATCTTGTCCGCATCTATACCAAATGCAATGTTCTCTCTTATACTCTCATCTATAAGATAGATTGACTGAGGAATATATCCTATCTGAGAAAGCCAAGATTCGTAATTACTGAATATATTCTTGCCATCACAAAGGATATCACCAGTCTGAGCATGGAGAAGTCCAAGGAGGATATCAACAATAGTTGACTTACCTGCGCCTGATGCTCCCATGATACCTACAGACTTCCCCTTAGGGACAAGCATATCTGCATCTGAGAAAATATTACTGTCAGAGTCAGGATAATGGAATGTGATATGCTTAAGGCTTATCTCATTTTCAAGCTTGAGTGCCGGGCCTGAAATCTTCTCAGTTATAGCTCTCATCTCGCTATCAGCCTTCATAGATTCTGTAAGATTATCATATACAAAGTTAAGACTTGGCTGTTCGTAAGCTATCTCAGTAATATATGTATTAATACGGTTAGCACTTGGCATTATTCTAAATGCTGCAACTGCAAATGCTGTAAGCTGAGGTATAAGAACTGTTACATCTCCGCCAACTGAAATATATATTGTGATAAAGCCAAGCACAGCTATCATAAATATTGATTCTATCAGGTATCTTGGCAGAGCATTAAAGATAGAATAGTCCTTGGATAGTCTTGCACCCTCAAGTCCGCTTTCATAATAATTTCTTATAAAGAAATCTTCTCTATGAAGAACCTTAACATCCTTAAGACCATATATAGCCTGAAGACGCCATTTAGCTATTCTTGACTGAACTTTCTGGTTTTCTGAACCATACTTTTCCATACGAGGCTTTAATATTTTTGTGTTGAATATTGTAATAACAAGAAATACTCCAACTATAAAAAAGGTCATCTGCCAGTTTACAAAAATAAGAACTATAGCGAGGAACACTGATACTACCAGCTCTGTTGTTAGTGATAATATTGCCATTATCATGTGAAAAAGATTAGGTATATCACTATCTGTAATTCTAAAAACAGTTGGTATATCAGCTCCAAGATAATACTCATATGGCCTGTTTAAAAATTCTCTCATTACGCGGCTTATCATTTCATTTCTGCCATATGCAACAAATGAATTCTGCCTTGCTGAAAGAAAAAGAAGATATATATTTTTTATAACAAAGACAATAATTAGAGCTATAAGCAAAAATATGATTAATTTCTTATCAGAATCAAGGCCAAAAGTTCTTAATAACGAATTGATAAATGGAACCTTCTCTCCTGCCGCATCTAGTACTTTATGAAGTGTCGCCGGATCTATAATAGCTGTAACAACCGGAACCATCATAGAAACTCCAAGTGTCTCAAATAAGCCTCCGATAAAAATCATGATTCCAAGAATAATAAACTGCTTCTTCTGGCGTCTGTCAAATATGTATCTTATCTTATGAATAAGGCTTAAATTCTCTGTTGTTCCGTCGTTCTCTTTATTTTTAAATATCATCTTTTAGCCCCGTCTCTTAATTTTACTTTTAAAGGAATTATGAATGTATCATTAACTGCCATAAAAGCATTATACAATACAGTACTTTTAAGGAACAATTTCATTCTAAGTTCCTGATGAGGATCTGCGATCCTGCATTTATATATATTATCATAATTGTCTTTAGCCCCTTTTATAACTTGTGAAAGGGCATCCATTTTAGCTTTCTTCTCAGGATCTTTGGATCTTCTGACCTGAGTATATAAAAGCAATAGCTTCTTATATACCATATATTGGTGTATGTATGCAAGTTCAGGATAACCGGCGTCTTCAAGTACCTCATTTCGCTCTTTATAGGCCGGTATCTGCTGAGTCAGAATATCCCACTTAACTCCCTGATTCATGATACTACCACTTCTGTCTGTTATATAGTTATAAAGCTTGTCACAAATAACTACTCCCTTTTGTACTCGTCTAAGAAGCTTTGTAGAATATACTATATCTTCGTAGTGCCCTTTGGGAAATCTTAACTTATCACCTTCTATAAGGCTTCTTTTATAAAGTTTATTCCAAGCACAGTTCTGAACGACATATTTCTCATTTTCTTCTACAAGAGCCCTTAGAAGATCTTCAGAATTCATAACTGCAAGATCTGTAACATAAAAACCTTCATCCAAAGCTTTGTTATGATCAGCACATGTAGTTGTCTCCGAGCTATCACTTATTACCTTTTTGGACGTTCCTTCACTGGCTGTTTTTGGACTACTTTCAAATATATTTCTATATCCGGCTACTACTATGTCAGCGTCAAAAGACTTCATAGCTGACATCATCTCTTCATACATCCTGGGTTCTATATAGTCATCTCCGTCTACAAAGGTTATATACTTTCCGGATGCCCTATCCATGGCATAGTCTCTGGCAAGTCCAAGGCCATGATTATCTGTATGAAAGACTTTGATCCTTGAATCACTATCTGCAAGACTGTCACATATAGATCCTGATGAATCTGTTGATCCATCATCTGTAATAAGAATCTCAAGATTCTTATAAGTCTGAGCTGTAATAGAATCTACGCACCTTTTAATATAATTCTCAATATTATAGCAGGCAACAATTACAGTTATGAGATCTGCCTGATCATCTATATTTAGTTTATATAATTTACAGTTTTCATATTCCTGCATTGATTCTCCAGCACCATATTTTTAAAATAGGTTATTTTATTTGATAAAAAATATTCACTTATTATGAGACTTCGTCTATGACTAATATCATATCTTGCACATGTTTTCAGTATATATATCCGTCATGTTCTTGTTATTAAGCCATTTAGAAGGAACTATTGTCATGCCTTCATTATCTGAAAGCCATGCTCCCCACCAGGAAAAGCTTGAATTAGCAAGTATGTGATGTTTGCATGAAGCCATAAGATAAAGCTCTGATACATCTCTACTTATACTCATATTTTGGTTCTTATCTTTATATCCTGAACCATCTTTACCCATATCATCAGGTAAAAAAATATCAACAAAAATAAAGTTCTTCTCGCTTCTGTACTTCTCTCTGCACCAGTCAAGATCATTGGAGAATATATAGAATCTGGCATCAGGATACTTGGATCTGACTGTATTTACAGCCCTTTCATAGTAGTCATCTGTGCAGATCCCGCCATAAGTCTCCATTATCCCTGGTGTAAGATAATCGCCTCGTCTTATATGAAGACTTACTGAATTTCCATCCTTTATCTGGTCATACAGATCCTGTATCTGGTCTGACTTAGATAAACTAGTATCTTGATATTTTAGAAGTTCATTTCTGAGTTCCTGAGCTTCACTTTCATCTCCTAAATATTTCTCCGACTGAAAATACCCATCCAGGTATGCTTTAGTAAGGTTCAAGACCCCTGGATCAAAATTTCCATCTGCAGGTTCAAAATAATCAAAGGTCCTTCGTCCAAATATCTTCCTTCTTATACGGCTCAATATATCCATATAAGAATCTCTTATAGCTACAACTTCATCTCTTGTAGCTACAGCATATTTAAGTCCCATACTTTCAAGGCACGGTACTCTAAGCTCATCTTCTTCAAATCCGCTTACTGTATCGATCTTAACTTCTCTTCCCAGGTGCTTTAAGTTCTTGTACAGCCCGTACAAAAAGAGCTGGTTCCCAAGTCCTCCCTGAAGCTTGATTATGATCATATCTATCCTCATTCTATAAGTGAATTAAAATCATAATTTTCATAGAACTGCTCCATCTCGTCATAATATTCATTATAGTTATCGAGTGTGAGCCTGTTCTCATCTGCTGCCATCATCTCAAGTATCATATCATTTATGTCACTTCCATAATGAGATACGTCTCTATAATTATCAAGATTACAAGTAATATCTGTCATATCATCAAATGCAAAAAGGTGAATATTCTCATATGGAAGTATAAGCTCTGCAGCAAGTCTGTAACATTCTATCTCTTTAATAAGGGTTCCCTTCTCCCAGGAGCCTCCCCAAAAAGCTGCACTGTAAGGCGGGAAGAAATAATAAAACTGGGTATCAGGATGTGCTGCTGCCGTATCCGTTACATTCTGTTTTATTGTATCAGTAAGCGTCTTGATTTCTTCTTCTGTAAGTGTCGAAACACTTTCCTCTGGTGCAGTATAAGAAGTTCTGTCACCTAAGACTCCTGTCGCTCCAAGAGTTGCCTGTTCCATCCATCTGCTATATTCATCAAAAGATGTTATGCCGCTTTCTCCTCCTGTAACCAAGTTAAATATCATAGGAAGGCAGTACCCTCCGATAACAGTACTATTTAGAAGGTAATTAACATCATTGAATATATTATCATCATAAAGATATTCAGGATATGTTCCGAGGTCATTACGCTCAGCATCTTTATCTTCAAGAAGATATGTGCCGTCAAGACACCTTACAACTACATCAACGTCATGGGTACTAAGCGCAAGCTCTATATTGTCATTAATCTCTTTGTACATAGCACCTGCATAACATACCTTGATAAAATCCTTATCCCAAAGTTCCTGCGCCTGTGACGCTTTAAAATTCTGAGTCATGGATGTACCTGTAATAAGTGCGTTATAATCAAAATTCCTAGTAATGCCGTTGTTCTGGTATCTCTCATTGTCCAAAGTATAGTAGAATACTCCAAGCGGCTTATGATAGTGGAAGAAGGGATCTATAACCGCTACCATTACCGCCATAAGGACTGCAAGGCATACAAAAACCGATATAAAAATTTTAACCCACAACTTGGTGGTCATATTTTTCTTCTTATCCTGCATAGATTACCATTCCACAAAAATCATAATTAAAATCAAATTCAAAAGACACTTGTTAAATAATCAATTCATTACAAATATAAATTTCTGAATTCTATCAAGATCAGAAATTGAAATATAAGAATGAAGTAACATTTGAAAGTGATAACAGGCATATCATAAATAATCCCATAGTCACTACAAGTGTCCACACACTTATCTTATGTTCTCTTATAAGATTGTTCTTTGGCACAAGGCATATGAACATGCATACTGCAAGCATAAGTACCATTCCAAATACATATACATCCATATCTGTATAAGGTATGCTTATTACGCTTAATACTGACCTGAGCTTTGGTATCTTGAATACAGAAGCAAGCTCTTCATGAATAGTTCTGTACTTAATTCCAAAGGCTTTATTGACCATATACCACCACTGTGATACTGAGTCTGCCCTGAAAAGAAGCCATGCTATATTTACAAACAAAAATGTTATAAACCACTTGATAGGAGCAAATACTTTGTCAAAAGGCTTTCTGAATATTCTATGAAGTACCTGAAAAGCTCCATGAAGTGCTCCCCACAGTACAAATGTCCAGTTAGCGCCATGCCATAAGCCGCTTACTATAAATACAATCATCATATTAAGATATGTCCTGACTGTCCCTTTTCTGCTTCCTCCAAGAGGAAAATAAATATATTTTCTCAAAAAAGAAGTTAAAGAGATATGCCATCTCTTCCAGAAATCAGTTATAGTAAGCGATTTATAGGGCGAATTGAAATTGACAGGAAGGTCTATGTTAAGCATCATAGATACTCCTGCTGCCATATCACAATATCCGCTAAAGTCAAAATATATCTGCAGAGTATATGCAAGCATGATGATCCATATATCAAGCGAATACAGATCCGGAACATAATTAAAGCCCCAGTCTACAGCCTTACCAAGCGTATCTGCTATCATCAGCTTTTTAAAAAGTCCAAAGACAAATATCATGATACCACGTGATATGTTGTCATAATCAATCTTCTTTTTATCAGGATCTGCAAACTGAGGAAGAATATCACCATGCAGCGCAATAGGTCCCTCTGCCATCTTGGGAAAATAACTTATAAACAGAGCATATTCAAGGAAGCTGTACCTGTCAGTTTCACCTCTGTATGTATCCACAAGCCATGAAATCTGCGTAAAAGTGAAAAAGCTTATACCAAGGGGCAAAGTTATGTTCTGAAATACAAAGCTTGTTTTAAAAAGCTCATTTATATTCTGAACTAAAAATCCTGAGTATTTGAAATATATGAGTAAAAGTACATTTATAGTAATACCACAGGATAATAATATTTTAGAGCCCTTCTTCCTGATAAGAATTGTAAATATGTAATTAAGCAGCATACTTGCAATAAGAAGTACAAAACAGGATATTCCTGCCCATGCATAAAAAATGAGTGATGAAGCCAAAAGCCACATAACCCCGTATTTATTTTTAATGCGATTAAGAGCAAAATATCCTATAAAGCTTATTGGAAGTAGGCACAATATAAAAATATAGGAGTTAAAACTCATAAATCATTATCCTCAAGCCACTGCTGGAACATAAGTATGTACCATATCTGTGGTTTCCACTCTCCGCCATTTATAAAGTCTTCCCAGATCTTATGAACAGCATCTGCGTTAAGATATCCCTGCCTTCTTACCTTGGTCCTTCTGATAAGATCTTCTGCCCAGGACCTGAGTTCCGGTTCTTTGAGCCACTTATCAATTGGAATTGAGAAGCCTTTCTTAGGTCTATCCATAAGTTCCTTTGGAACATATCTGTAAAGCACGTTCCTGAGAACTTTTTTACCCACCTTGTCATCACGAAGATAAGAAGTTGGAAGTGTCCATGCGAATTCTATTATGTCTTTATCAAGAAGCGGCACACGGGTTTCAAGAGATACTGCCATAGCAGTCCTGTCAACCTTTGTAAGAATGTCATCAGGATGATACATGGTCATATCCATGAGCATTGTTTCGTGATTAACTTCTGATAAGTAGTTATTAAGTGTATTACCGGCATAAAGGAATTTATTGTTCCATCTTCCATCCTGTGGATTCTTGTCTATATCAGTAATCTTCCTTCCATACTTCCAAGGATCAGACTCTATCATATGAAGATCTGCTATATTACGAGCTCCAAGGAGTCCTGACTTTATCTTGGCAACATCACTAAATCCTGCAAACGGACTTACTATACTTGATACAGCCTTCCTTACAGGATAAGGAACTTTCCCCATCTTGCCCCAGATTCTTTCTATAGAACGGTATGATGTATATCCGCAGAAAAGCTCATCACCAGCATCTCCTGAAAGGGATACTGTTACGTGCTGACGAGTCATCTTACTTACAAGATATGTAGGAATCTGACTGCTGTCTGCAAAGGGCTCTCCAAACATGTTTGCAAGGTCAGGGATAACTCTTTTGGCATCCGCATCATCTATATACATCTCAGTATGTTCTGTTCCAAGGATTCCTGCTATCTCTTTGGCTATCTCTGCTTCATTATAACCCTGCTCATTCATTCCGATAGTGAAGGTCTTAACTCTTCCCGGAGCTACCTGCTGCATAAGTGATACTATAGTACTTGAATCTATTCCTGCAGAAAGGAAAGCTCCAAGCGGAACATCCGCTACCATCTGGCCAGTAACAGCATCCTTTATAAGTCTTTCAAGCTCGTCTGCTGCATCCTGCTCAGAACCTTTGAATATATTGTTCTGACCATACATGGCAGCTTCTTTCATAGACCAGTATACTGTATAGGCATGACCTGTATCCTGGCAGAGCTCATCTATATCGTCATATACTTCCTTGTAGGTATGACCATCAAAGAAGTTGGTAGCATTAAAGCTTCTTCCGGCTTTATCAGCCTTATAATACTCTTTAAGATCTCCGTCATCTACAGGATTAAAGTATCCATAAGGATCATCTATTGTAAGTATAGTTCCTGGTTCAAGCTTGTAGATATCCTCGTAGATGCTGTATGGTGCGGGTATATATCCGTGGCTAAAATAAAGAGGAAGTACGCTTCTATTAATCTTTTTCTCAAATTCAGGTATTTCTGTAAAGCACCCTATATCAGATGCAAAGCCAAAAACTTCATGATTAATAAAGCCGTAGTAAAGCGGCTTCTCGCCTACTCTGTCTCTTGCAAGCTGTAATCTTCCTGTCTTAATATCATAAAGGCCTATTGCGAACATTCCCTTACTCATACGAAGAGCATCATATAATCCGTAGTTCTCAGCATATTCAAGAAGGATCTCTGTATCAGAAGTTCCTCTAAAATCGCTTTCCTTGCAGACTTTATCGCTAAGAAGCTTATCCTTAAGAACATTGGCATTATAAATCTCACCATTATAGACCATCATGAATCTGCCTGAATGAGACTTCATTGGCTGAGAACCATTGGCTGACAAATCTCTTATTGAGAGTCTTCTATGGCCAAAAGCTGCCATTTCATCCTGGCTTATCCATATGCCATCAGCATCAGGTCCTCTGTCCTTCATATGTATATTCATTGCTGCTATAACAGCTCTTGCATTACCTTTATAATTTAATAATCCGCATATTCCGCACATAGTCGTTATCCTTTTATGTCATAGGTTTTTTATATACCTGCATCATGTTTACGTTTTTAGTATTGTTTTAAATATAGTTTTAAATAGTTTTAATTGATCATCTCATAATACTTTGGAAATAGTCTTCCCATTTTCTGTTTATTACATCAGGTGCCACCTCTTCTTTGATCTTAGAAGCTGTAGTACCAAGCTTACCAGCATATTCAGGATCATCTATAAGTTTCTTCATGGCAGCTGCCATAGCATCTATATCACCTTTTGGCACAACCAGGCCATTTACATCATCCTGTATAAGCTCTGAAGTATCATACATACAATCCGTAGTAATACATGGAATTCCAAGACTCATTGCTTCAATCAAAGCATTGGGCATTCCTTCCATATCAGATGCAAGAACGAACATTGAGGCAGCCTGTATCTTATCAGCAACATCTGAGACACTGCCTTTAAATATAATTTTATCATTTAAGCCTTTGGCACCTGTGTACCTAAAGAGCTTATCTCTGTCAGGCCCATCGCCAAATATTAAAAGCTCATAATCAGGATACTCATCAATTATCTTATTAAAAGCATCTATTATAAGCTTATGATTCTTGTTCTCATCAATTCTTCCAACTGTTACTATTGTCTTATCTCTATTACCCTGATATGTGTCTTTAATAAAATCAGGATTAATGGAATTTGGAAGTACAACAGTCTTTTTCTTAAGTCTATCAGGAAGCTGCATGGAAGCACCCCTGCTTTGAAGCACTATTCCTGCCGCCTTAGGGAACGTATATCTCATAGCAAGCATCATAGCTTTGGACGGATATTCCATTTCGAACTTAGCTCTTACTGATACTACTACGGGTATATGAAGGCTTTTTGCTGTCATTATAGCCATGATATTGTTCTTGCCTATAAAAGAAAGAATGAGATCAGGCTTTATTTTTTTCCAAATATTCTTTAATGTATCAAAGCGCTTCTTAAATGCGCCTAGCCTGCTAAGTCCTGAATCATCTATATCTGAGAAAATACGATCTATACCGTCTTCTATGCCGCCATGAGTATCGACTAAAGTCTTCATCCCTGGCTTATCTACTATAGATGCTTGTATTAATTCTTTAGATTTATCAGAATCACTACCTATAACCTTCCAGGCGGCATGCGGTACTTCATATTC
>NZ_JAILQF010000049.1 GCF_024699075.1 Butyrivibrio sp. | reverse complement strand
TAGAAAAAAGCGTAAGAGGGAGCAACGACTGAGATATTATCGACCTTGGTATATTATATAGAAGTGTAGGAGTACAGTGGTATGGCAAAATTGAAGTCCAGGGACTTTTATCCTGATTTTCATGTGAATATCAGAAAAGATGGAAGAGTAAACGGTGTAGAACCGATTACTCTTAAAGACATGGGCTTGCCGTATGATCTTGACTATCCTGAACAACCGGTAGGTGAGTTGTCGAATGAGTTATATGAGAATCTAGTTGAGGAATTTATTTTTCTGATAGATGAACTGCTCCCAAGGGATATTCAGGATCTTTTTTACAAGGCCACGCTTGCGCCAAGACGAGCGTATTGGAAGTTGTTTGAGGAAGCTGCCAGAAGGATGCAGATCCCATATTATCTCAACTGCCACCGTGATGATGCAAATGGAGTATATGAAAATATTCGTGCCGGTATTGAGTGTTTTCTTCAAGAAGGAAGAACGCTTGCGGACATTTATTTAAATACGTGCATTACTAAGGAAATGCTTCTTGATGTTGTTGCTTGGTCTGGCGGAACTCAGAGCATACTTGATGAGAATGTAAAAAAGCTCTTTCATATAGAACTCTCATTGTTTAGGTCATCAAAGTATAACTACAAGAGATTTGTTGAACTTCCGGGATGTGTGGTGCCTGCAGATTTGGTTTTGTTTGGAAAAGAACAGAATCCTGAACTTGTTGTTATGGTTTATGATTCTGAATCGGAATATTCAGGATTTTTGGATGATGATGCTGAATTATACGCAGAAATGCGGGAAGAGTATCAGGAAGAACAGAAGAAAATTGGACAAGTTGAACAGTATTGTGAGCAGCATGGAATCAGCTTTTTAAAAATTGGACAGTATGAAGCTGAAGATTTTTATGATGATGGAGACCTTGGGAAAATTATAAGGCAGGCGATTAATAATCCTACGTTTGCAAAGGAATTTGTCCATCGGAATGATACGAGTGAGGATATAGAGGAATTTGATAATATGGGGAATGAAGGAAGACTCTCGGAAGAGTACCTATTCCAAGGAAAACTGAAGAAGATACGTATTGACTCCAATAACGTTTGCTACGGTCCATGTCCGTTGCCGGATGAAGAGACGGAACAACACCTTACTATTACTGCGGATGGCAGTGTTTTGCTTACAAGATTATCTTTTGATAGTGGTCAGATAGAAATGACAAACTTTAAGATAGACGTTGGAGTTGTCAACAATCTGTTTGATGTGTTAGAAAATAGATTTTCGCAGGAACATGAGCTTTACTGCGTGACTGATGTGGGTTCCTGGGAAATGATTTTAACAAACGAAGAAGGTAAGGAGTTTCAATACAACGGGCCTTTAATTGAAAATGCTGGAGATAGAGTTGAGGGCCTTTCGGATATGATTAGATCCGCTACTGGCAGAGACGATTTATTCGTATTTGATGGTTGTCCTGAAAAGATTGATTATCTAAAACTTGAGTACAACCGTGAGACCAAGATTAAGCCGAAGGTCTTGCCGGAAGATGCGAAATATGAGTTTGTGACCTGGAATTATGCTGAAGTTTTGACAATAGACAGGGCTACGGAGACGCTGACGAATCATATTCAATTTGCTGAGCAGTGTTCTGTTACAAATACTTATCATGTAGAGGAAGGTATCAGCAGCCTTCTGGATGAATTATGGCCAGAGATGTTTGATGATGTTACAGGCAATCCGCCTGATGCCATTGATGATCCAATGAATCAATGCAACTATAGGATAACTGTTCGCACACAGCATGGAACCGAAAAGACGATAGAGGGTTCTTTTGATAAACTTGGGCTGCCTGACGAGTATCCGGAGTTTATAGAAAAGATTTATGATTTTATGGCTTTCTATGGAATTGGAGAGCTTTTTAACGAAGCGTCTTATGGTAAGGCAAAGCGCACATCATCAGATTATATATTCTGTGATGTAGAGTTTGAGCCGGGAGGTAAGACCTACTGCTATTTGACAGATGATGATTCTTACGAAGTTGGGGATACTGTTCTTGTTCCTGCGGGACATGATAACCATGAAGCTTTGGTAAGGATTGTAGATAAAAACTATTATTCTTCTGAAGAAGC
>NZ_JAILQF010000486.1 GCF_024699075.1 Butyrivibrio sp. | reverse complement strand
CCAACTTCAAAGTCGTTAGGGTCATGACCTGGAGTGATCTTAACTACACCTGTACCAAATTCCATATCAGCATGCTCATCGCCAACAACAGGAATAGGACGATTGATAATAGGAAGCATTACATTCTTGCCAATATAATCTTTATATCTTGGATCTTCAGGGTTTACAGCTACAGCTGTATCACCAAGCATTGTTTCAGGACGTGTTGTTGCAAATTCAAGGAACTTAGTTGTAGAAACGCTGCCATCATCTTCAACAAGAGGATACTTGATGTGCCAGAAATGGCTTGCCTGCTCCTTGTATTCAACTTCTGCATCTGAAATTGAAGTCTTACAAACAGGGCACCAGTTAACCATTCTCTTGCCCTTATAGATGTATCCCTTCTGATGCATCTTAACGAATACTTCTGTAACTGCCTTATTGCAGCCTTCATCCATTGTAAAACGTTCTCTGTCCCAGTCACATGAAGAACCAAGCTTCTTGAGCTGGTTTACGATACGTCCGCCGTATTCTTTTCTCCAGTCCCAGCACTTCTCAAGGAAGCCTTCGCGTCCAAGATCAGCCTTGGTAATGCCCTGCTTTTTGAGCTCATTTATAACCTTAACCTCTGTAGCTATGGAAGCATGGTCTGTTCCAGGCTGCCAGAGTGCATTATATCCTTCCATTCTCTTATATCTGATAAGGATATCCTGCATTGTATTATCAAGAGCGTGTCCCATATGGAGCTGTCCTGTAATATTCGGAGGTGGAATCACAATAGTAAATGGTTTCTTCTTTTCGTCAACTTCTGCATGGAAATACTTCTTTTCTTCCCATTTGCTGTAAAGACGATTCTCAATACCCTGAGGATCATAGTTCTTTGCCAGTTCTTTTTTCATGGTCTTTTCCTTTCTTAATGAGATTGTAAGGTTTGTCCACCGCCTGGCTCATATACATAAAAAAGCCCTCGGCCGGACATTGTCGGCCAAGGGCGTCATAAACGCGGTACCACCTTGATTCCATGGATAAAAAACAATCCATGCTCATTTAGCCTGTAACGGAAGGCACCCGGGACTACCTTTGTATATAGAATACTTTCTGAGCAGTCCGGCTAGCACATAATGCGGGATGCATTTGGTACATTTTAGAAATACAAGGATGTACTTCTATGTTCTTATGTGCAGAAGCTACCTTCAGGATACGACAGCACGCATTTTTCCACCCTATCAAATGCTCTCTGTTGAGTGTCTGTAACCTTACTCCTCTTCTTTATCGCCATAAACGTGATAATTATAGATGTCACGCCTTATATAAAATTATTTTAATCTTATCACTTGAAAAGAACTTGTCAAGTTTTGATTGTTACTTGTCTGAAAAAAAGATCAATAAACGTTTTATCACAAAAACGACACGAGTGTCATGCGTTTTTGGGTTTACATAATTCTATTGACTACACCAGTTCTTGTTCCAAAATCCATTACGCGTTTAACGTTATTTCATAAGTATACCAACATGGCAGATTTATGCGGTTTCTGAAACTCGTTTTTTAAAATATCCCCAATTTCCACGGAGTTATCCACATAGACACAGGTGTCAGTTTCATGTTTTTTTAACTGCTTTTGTACCATCATAGGTGCTTTTTTTGCAAAAATTCAAACAATTTCATGCAATTGTTCGGTTAACATATGTCCTTCTCAAAATACTTTATGTCAACCCTTTTGCTGATTTTTATGATTTACTATAATAGTACCTTTTACAAGTCCTTGTATTGGCTTATTCTAGACCAAAAGTCACCAATCTCACTATTGACCGTTTCGGTCGTAACTGTTGTGATTCCCTTCCACTCCCTTGGAAACAAAGATTTATAGCTACTTTGAAGGAATCTGTTATCAAGAAGTGCGACAACGCCTGTATCTTCTTCTGTTCTTATGACACGCCCCGCTGCCTGAAGCACTTTGTTCATACCGGGATATCTGTAAGCAAAGTCATATCCGTCTCTTCCGTTTTCATCAAAGTAATGTCTCAAGACTTCGCGCTCATTACACACAAGCGGAATGCCACAGCCTACTATTATTGATCCAATAAGCGAATCTTTTCTAAGATCAATACTCTCAGAGAATATACCTCCCGTCACACAAAAGCCTATAACAACTCTGTCATCTTCTATATCTACATCCATATTTATAAGATCTGACAGATTCACATCATTACCTTCAGAGAACATATCAAGGAACATTTCTCTTTCTTCCTCTGACATATTACTTCCCTGGGCAAGAACCTGTGCTGCATCAATTTCGGCAAACTTTGATAGATATACCTCATATACTTCTTCAAGGAATGCATGTGATGGGAAAAAGACCATATAATTGCCACGTTTTTTCTGCACGATCCTGTGAATATACTCTGCAATCCTTTCATATTGCACAGGCCCCCTGTCTGCATAACGGCTTGTCACATCTTTGGCTATTACTATGCATCTTTTTTCAGGGTCAAAGCTCGAGTTTGAATACATCTCGTAATCTTCATCTGTTCCGCCCAAAAGCTCCTTGTAATACTGGATAGGAAGAAATGTAGCAGAAAAAAGTATAGTAGATACAGCCATAGACATGCATGCACCAAGATTCTCAGAAGGATTAACGCACAAGAGCCTTATCCTGAAGCCTTCGTTCTCATCCCATTCCTGATATATCCTGTAATGATCATCAAGCTTTTCATATATAGTAAGGAATCTTGTAAGTTCAAAATAATAATCAACAATCTCATCGTGGTAAGGTCCATCAGAAACATCATCAAGATATGAAGATATTGATGATGAAAGCTTATCTGCCATAACTGCAAGAGGTTCTATAGTTTCAAGCATCTGAGGCCTGTCGGATGAATCTCCCATAGATACAAGGAGATTATAAAGTGCTGTCATCTGTCCTTTAAATGGAACCGATACAGATCGCAGCATATCTTTAAGATCCTGAATGGGCATAAGTCTCATATCAGCACTGTACATGCTTCTGCCCCTGTCTACAAGGTTATGGGCTTCATCTATAAGGAATATATAATTTCCTTTTGAATTGTCCGCAAAATAACGCTTAAGATACACAAATGGATCAAAGACATAGTTATAATCACAGATAATGCCATCAGCAAACAAGCTTATATCGAGCGAGAGCTCAAAAGGACATACCATGTGCTTTCTTGCATAATACTGGATAGTATCGCGACTATAATTATCCTCATTGACCATAAGATCGAGCATGGCCTCATTGATCCTGTCATAATGTCCTTTAGCATATGGGCACTTCTCAGGATTGCATTCTCCATCTTTGGAAAGACATATCTTATCTTTGGCAGTTATAATAGCTGTTTTAAAGCGAAGCTTCCCTGTTCTTCTAAGAAGCTGAAAGGTATCAGACGCAGCAGCTGCTGTAAGTGTCTTAGCTGTCATATAGAAGAGTTTTTCAGCTTTCCCTTGTCCTATAGCTGCAATTGCAGGAAAAACTGTTGTAATAGTCTTACCAGTACCTGTAGGAGCTTCAAGGAAGAGTTTCTTGCCATGGACAATTGTCCTGTAAACTCCGGAAGCAAGCTCCTTTTGTCCCTTTCTGTAGGGAAAAGGAAATTCACACTTCTTAATGGAGCTTGTACATGTATTATTCCACTCTGCCTTAAAGTCAGCAAAAACCTTGTACTTATCTATTACTTCTTCAAACCATCCTACAATTTCAGATGCAGTATATGTAAAGTTAAAATACTTAAGCTGTTCTGTTTCAAGACTGCAGTAGGTCATCCTGACCCCAATCTGTTCCAGTGTGTTCTGAATAAGGTAGATAGCTGCATATACCTTAGCCTGCGCAAGATGTACAGGCACTGGTTCATCCATGTGATCAAGGTTTCTGTAAGTACCCTTAATCTCATCTATAACAACTGGATCTCCTTCTTCTATTCCATCTGCACGGCCTTCTATAGTAAGATCATACTTGGATGTGTGTATATTATAAGAAAGAGGAACCTCTGCATGATATGATGAGCCCTGCATCTTCTGGATCTTACGATGTATCCTCCCACCTTCAAGCATGGCATTTTCTGCTGATGTATGTATACGATTGTCTATATCGCCCTGTCTTAAGATAAATTCAACAAGGCCTCTAACAGAGATATTGATCTGCATTTACTGTCCTCTTATAATCTGACTGATTTATTATAGCTCCCATAATTATGCCATAATATCTTTATTCTTATATGAAAAAAGCTCCTCATGGATTATACCACGAAGAGCCTTTGGATTATTAAAAGTTATGCAATTACAGGTAAAAAATTATGCTGTAACTGAAGCAAGGTAAGATTCGAAATCTTCATTCTCACCGAAGAAACTTACGGTAAGCTTTCTTGTAAGGTCAAGGCCAAGAATTCCAAGAATAGATTTGGCATCTACTACTACATGACCATAAGAAATATCAACATCAAAGTCGCACTTCTCTGCAGCTCTTACGAAATCTTTAACCTCTGATGGTGATAACTTTATAACGTGCTGTATTCTCTCTTTAACCATTATTTCAACTTCCTTTCTGTATACGGTATAGCCATAACCGTATATCGATCAAAACTTGGCTTTCATAAGTATGTAACCTCTGAAAAAACTTATCAATAACAGATAAACATCTGAAAGCCACACCAAAAATCGAACTGAATAAAACTTTTCCTCGTCCAATTTCAATTTATTATATAGCATGCAAGGTAATTGTAAAGGCTTTCAGGGGCTAAAATATTCACAAACTTTGTGCTCAAAATTGCACATTAGCATTCAATAATGCTCAAATATAATCATTTTTATATATAGAATTATCATTTTTTAGTTAATCTGTGATATGTTTTTGTGAGTTTTTACTTATTCATTCATAAAACAGCTCAAAATTAAGCATCACAAAATTGCGCAACAATTATTAAAGCTTTATCTTCTTTTATATTGGCCTATTTTTTACTTGAAATGAATAAAAAAAAGAGTTTTAATAAGAAAGTAGTTTTTTTATGCAAAATTTGAAAGGTATATACCATTATGGAAAAGCTTAAATTACCAAAAGAGTATCATTCAGAGCTGAGTCTCCATGATACACAGATTGCAATTAAAACAGTAAAGGACTTTTTCCAGAGTATGCTGTCAGCACGTCTCAATCTTCAGCGTGTATCAGCTCCTCTGTTTGTAGACCCAACATCAGGTCTTAATGATAATCTAAACGGTGTAGAGCGCCCTGTTGCATTTGATATTCTTAATGACAAGGATCATACAGCAGAAATAGTCCAGTCACTTGCAAAGTGGAAGCGCTATGCTCTTAAAAAGTATGGTTTTAACGTAGAAGAAGGTCTCTATACAGATATGAACGCTATCCGTCGTGATGAAGAGACTGACAATATTCATTCAATATTTGTAGATCAGTGGGACTGGGAAAAGGTCATCCGCAAAGAAGACCGTAATACAGACTACCTTAAAGAGACAGTACGTCAGGTCTACAAGATACTCAGAAAGACAGAAAAGTTCCTTTCTATCCAGTATGATTATATAGAAGAGATTCTTCCACATGATATCTTCTTTATTACAACTCAGGAACTTGAAGATATGTTCCCTGAATATTCACCAAAGGAGCGTGAATACTACATCACTAAAGCCAAAGGTGCTGTATGTATCATGAAGATCGGCGATAAGCTTGCTTCAGGTGAGCCTCACGATGGCCGTGCTCCTGACTATGATGATTGGGAACTTAACGCAGATATCCTTGTATATTATCCTGTGCTTGATATAGCACTTGAGCTCTCATCAATGGGTATCCGTGTAGATGAGAACTCTCTTAAGTCTCAGCTTGAAAAAGCCGGCTGCCCCGAGCGTTCTAAGCTTCCTTTCCAGAAAGCTATCCTTAATAAGGAACTTCCTTATACTATCGGTGGTGGTATCGGACAGTCACGTATATGTATGTTCTTCCTGCGCAAGGCTCATATAGGTGAAGTACAAAGCTCTCTTTGGCCTCTTGAAACAGAAAAGGCATGCGCAGAGAACGGAATACAACTCTTATAATGATAGATATCAAAAAAGAAGAAAAAAAGCCAATCGTAGTACTGGTTGGTCTTAATACAGATCGCGATGAAGACCTCTTTGAAAGCTCCATGCAAGAGCTCAGAGGTCTATCTGAAGCGGCAGGAATGAAGGTCTGCGCTGTAGTGACTCAAAATGCTGAGTCTCCCACGCAGGCCACTTTTGTTGGTAGCGGTAAAGTTGAAGAGATAAAAGCCCGTATTGAATATGATGATGCTGACGCTGTAATCTTCAATCAGACTCTATCACCCATGCAGATAAGAAACCTTGAAAAGATCCTGAATAGAGAAGTTATAGACAGAACAGCTCTTATACTCCAGATATTTGCAGACAGAGCCCGCACAAGAGAAGCCAGACTTCAAGTTGAAACTGCAAGACTTCAGTACCTTCTTCCAAGACTTTCTCATATGAGAACAGGTCTTACAAGACAGGGAGGTGCATCAGGTTCAAAATCCAGTAAAGGTGCCGGTGAAAAGCAGCTTGAGCTTGATAAAAGGCGCATAGAACACCGCCTTGCTGAGCTTAGAAGAGAACTTGAAGCTGTCAACAAGGAACGCTCAACCCAGAGAAGCAGAAGACTTTCATCTCCTGTCCCCAAAGTAGCCCTTGTAGGATATACAAACGCCGGCAAATCTACTGTCATGAATCATCTTATAAACGACTTTGCTGATGGCAATACCGATGATAAGAAGGTTCTTGAACAGGATATGCTCTTTGCTACACTTGATACCACTATAAGAAAGATCTCTCCGGCAGGCCACAGAACTTTCCTCTTATCTGATACAGTAGGCTTTATTGACGATCTTCCTACAACACTTGTAAAGGCTTTCAGATCGACTCTTGAAGAGATTAAATATGCAGATCTGCTTCTGGAAGTAATAGACTTTTCAGACCCTGATCACGCAAGACATATGGAAGTAACAGATAAGACTCTTGCAGAGATCGGAGCAGGTGAAATACCAAAAATATATATATTTAACAAATCGGATATAGCAGATGAAAAAGGAACCACAATGGTTCAGCTTCCTTATGTTCGTGATCACAGAATATATATGGCTGCCAAGAAGGATATAGGAACAGAAGAACTCTTATCCCTTATTGATAAAGTTCTCCTCGAAGGAAGCGTCCTGTGTGAACTTCTAATACCCTATTCACAAGGTGGTATCATTGCTGCGATCAACGATGGATGTGAGGTTTTAGATACCGAATATCTTCCTGAGGGAACTAAGATCAAAGCTAAATTAAAGAAAAAAGATCAAAACAAGTACTCTGAATATATCATTCAGAACTGAATTCATATTTCATAGCTGAATTCATTACTTTAGCTGAACACATCAACAAACTTAGATTATTCAGCAGCAAGTCTGAAGTGCGCCACATGAAGCGAGCAGGTAATCTTTAAGATCATCTACTGTATCAAAGATCTTATCTGCTCCGGCTTTCTTCAGCTCAAGATAAGTACCATAGCCATAGGTTACGCCTAGTGCCATAAGGTCATAGTTGCATGCTCCGACCATATCGTAGCATCTGTCACCGACCATAGCAGTCTCATCAGCATTGGCCATAAGTCTTCGAAGAGCTTCTTCTAC
>NZ_JAILQF010000472.1 GCF_024699075.1 Butyrivibrio sp. | reverse complement strand
AGGGAAATTATTATCAAAATAAAGTAAGTACTTATATTTAGTACCATTTCCGATAATAGCAGGTGAGAATTTATCACCGCCATAAGCCGGATCATGTAAAGTAAAACTAATACCACGTTCTCCGATATCTATAGAATCATCAACATAGTGAATACTATCTATATCAATAATTCCTGTAAAATAGTTAATTAAACGTGTAAAGAGAGGTTTATCTCTATATGCAAAAAGAGCTTCCTGACCGCCATCTGCATACTTTCTGCCCTTCTTGATGGTAATAGCATCAAGTCGAACAACAGTATAACCCTGAGACTCATAATACTCTGTAAACTTATTGACGTATTCAGCTACTTCTTCTGAATCGTCTTCTGCTTTCTTAGCAATATCCTGAACAGTTTCAAGCTCAGATTCATCAAGTTCCCCATTTGAAACAAGCTGCGCTATGTATTCTTCATAAGTAACATAGTCAATGTACCCGTAGTTCTCCCACATACGATACATGTACTGCTTCTTTTGGTTATTACCAAGGTTCTGATATACAGAATCAGCAGCAAAGATGAGCTGACGATCCATCAATGAATAGATCAACAGCATAACTATTCCTATAACTATAACTATAGAAAACAGTCCATGTAATAATCGTTTGATCAAATATTTAAGCATAGTCCTTCACTCCAGACGACCGGTCATATGATCAGAGAATACGTTATGTCTCCAATATTACTTACCAGTCTATATTACATCAAAGTCAGGAGAATGAGCATGAGCCCATTCTCCTGCTTATAATGTTTAATACTTTATATAACTTTTAAAACCTTTAATTAATAAATACCAAGGCACTTAACCATGTATCCTGCATAGTCAGGAAGCATTGTGTCAAGATATGTCTTAGGATCACCATAGTCTGGACCCCATCCTGATACATCATAGATATCATAGTTAGCTTCAGAACCAAGTTCTGTGTAGTAACCTGCATAGTACCAATCATCAGATGTAGCACATGATACAAGGTTAACTATAACTGCACCGCCAAGAACTTCTTCAATAGACTTCTTGAAAGCATTAGCTCTGTTTGCATATGTCTCACTTGCTTCGAAGTAAGGAAGATCAACCTGAATAGGATTCTCAGCGCTTACTTCAACGCCTTCAGCTGCAAGCTCTTCAATAGCTGCGTTAAGGTGAGCTACTGCTGCATCTGCATTGTACCATCCATCAAATCCTGATGATGAACCAGCACCATCATTTCCTGAAGGATCCCAAACTGTAGCTTCAACTCCATCAGCATCAAGCTGAGCCTGAACGATCTCACCATAGTATGTTCCAGCAGGGAATGTTGTATCTGTTCCGTTGATAGCAATTGTTACTTCCTCTTCAAGCTGTACGAAGTTACCAGGTGTGTATGTGTTGATAAGTGCATTGTACTTAAGGTCATCACCATTAGTCTGTGCGTTATATGTACCTCTGTCAATTGACTGAAGAAGTGCAAGTCTGAATTCCTGGTTACGCATAGCAGCCTTAGTTCTTGCTGCATCCTCTTCTGTCTGAACTGACTTAGCAGATGTTGAATCGTTAACGTTAGCAAATGCTGCACGGTTAACATTCATGAATCCTACGAAAGATGTAGCATCTGTAAGGCTTACATAAGCATATTCATCATAGATTCCATCGTTCTTAGCTGCCTCAAGACCTGCTGTAGTAAGACTGCATCCTGAAATTGTTCCAGCCTTAGCATCATTGTATGCCTTTGTAGCATCTGTTCCATCATTATAAAGGAATGTGATTGTCTGGATATTGATGTTATCCTTGTTCCAGTATGATGGATTAGCTTTGAATACGATTGTATTCTTAGCTGTGAAGTTAGTTACAAGGTAAGGTCCGCAGTATGCGATGTGGTCAGCATCTGTACCATATGTATAGTCAGAAGCTGATGAATCGAACTCATCACCGAACTTACCACCACATGATTCGTAGTAAGAACGATTAAGAGGAGCGAACACGCTATAGCTTAACATAGTGTTGAAATATGTGCAAGGAGCAACAAGTGAATACTCAAGTGTATAGTCATCTACTGCCTTAACACCAACTGTAGAGAAGTCTGATGTCTCGCCGTTGATATAAGCATCTGCTCCAACGATAACATCCTGAACAAGGTACTCAAGACCACCCATGCAGTCCATCATGTGCTGCATACCAGCAACAAAGTCATCTGCTGTAACATCACCAACTTCACGTCCCTGAGAATCAACCCACTTAACGCCTTCACGGATGTGGAAGGTATATGTAAGACCATCTTCAGAAACTTCGTAAGATGTTGCAAGTGCAGGCTGCTGTGTATTCTCTCCATCATACTCCATAAGTCCGTCATATGTATGTACGAGTGAACGTGTATCTGCCTGTCTTGATGTGCTAAGAACATCCCATGTTGTAGGATCTGATGAACTAGGATATTTGTACTCGTCTGTGATTGTGTATCCTTTTTCTTCAAGGAAAGACTTAACCCAATCTTCGTATTCGCCTGTTCCCTTAAGCTCAGCATATTTCTCTCTCATAGCCATATAGTCTTCTGTCTTAATGAGCTCAGAAGTAACTACAGCATTATGGAAACGTGTCTCATCATTACCCCAAAGTGTAGGAGCTACTGTGTAAGGTGCCACACGGCTGATAGCATACATACCACCACGTGATGTGAATGGAATGAATACACCTGACTCAAGAAGCTTAGCTTCTGCTACAGCATCAAGTGCCCAAGATACATTCTTATCATCTTCTGCCTGAGCTGCCTCATATGTTTCATAGAATTCACCAAGTACCTGGTTGTAAACATACTCAGAAAGCTCGTCATAATCCATTGATGATTCGTCGACAACTTCTTCTTCAGAAGTCTCCTCTGCCGCGCCATCAGTTGCTTCAGCGCCATCTGCTGCTTCTGTAGCAGCTTCGTTGCTTTCAGAACCTGTGCTGTCACCTGTGCTGCTTGTGCTTGATCCACCGCAAGCTACAGAAGACACTGTCATTCCTACTGTAAGAAGTAGTGCAATGACTTTAGATCTTTTCATAATTCCTTCCTCCTTATTATTCCTCTTCTATTTTTAGATTCGGCATTTGTTTATGTAATCCTCTATGAGGCTACATCCCCTTGTTGTTTAACAAGTTGGCGCTTTAGTGCATCAAAGTCATACCTTAAAATAATAAAATGACGTTAAACACTTCTTTAAATAAAGAAAGTTAATTTAACGTCATCGTTATCATTTCAAAATTTATGAAATTTCAGCCCCCCAAAATTTCTTGGCTGGAGCCTCATTCGATGCGCGCACTGTGTTACATCAACTTCCTTTATTTTACAGTCATATTAATTTTTGTCAATATGGAAATCGTAAATTTTATCAACGTTTCCACTTGTATGACGGACATATGTACGTCGGACACAAACAAATTTTTTTCAAAAAAATCGTCAGTTTCCACTGAAAATATGGATAATCGTAACTTTATGCACATGATTAGATAAATTAGTATTCTAATGATATAAATGATACCGCTTTAGTAGGAATTATGCAAGTTTTTCCATTTCAGAAATAAGTGCATCAAACTGATCAAGCGCCTCATCTATTGGTGCAGGAGAAGACATATCAACACCTGCAATCTTCAAAAGACTTATCGGGTCTGTACTGCTTCCGGAAGACAGAAATTTGAGATAATTCTTAACTGCAGGCTCTCCCTCTTTAAGAATCTTTGTAGCAAGAGCAATTGCTGCAGAAAAGCCTGTAGCATACTGATATACATAATAGTTGTAGAAAAAATGAGGTATTCTGGCCCATTCACTTGCAATTTCCTCATCAACAACCATATTATCTCCGTAGTACAGCTTATTCAGGTCATAATATATTTTATTAAGAGTGTCCGCAGTAAGCGTATTACCGTTTTCAACAAGCTCATTAAGTTTGAGCTCAAACTCTGCAAACATAGTCTGACGATAAAGTGTTGTACGGAACTGCTCCATAAAGTAATTAAGCAGATATTTTCTCTTCTTGGTATCAGTTGTCTTAGCCAGGAGATTCTTCATCATAAGCACTTCATTGCAGGTTGAAGCAACTTCCGCAACAAAGATTACATAATCCGAATATATAACCGGCTGATTCTTCATAGACAGATAACTGTGCATTGTATGTCCTGTCTCATGAATAAGTGTAAACTGGCTGTTAAGATTATCCTTATGATTAAGAAGGATATATGGATGAGGTCTGGCTCCGCCTGAAGAATAGGCTCCGCTTCTCTTTCCTTCATTTTCATACACATCAAGCCAGCGGTTTTCATAAGCCTGTTTTACAACCTTTGCATAATCTTCTCCAAGGGGCTTAATAGCTTCAAATACAGCTTCTTTGGCCTGTTCAAATGTTATCTTTTCTTCAGCATCAGGAACGATTGAATTATAAAGGTCATACATGTGAAGCTCATCAACGCCCATAATCTTCTTACGAAGATCCATATAACGATACATTGATCCCATATGCTTATGAACCGTGTCAATAAGATTATGATATACACTTACAGGCACTTCTGTGTGATCAAGAGCAGCCTCAAGGTTATTATTGTATTTTCTTGCATTTGCATAGAAAGTCTGCTGTTTGTAATGGGCATCAAAGATTGTTGCAGAAAGAGTTTCATGAGACTTCCAGGTATCATAGAAAGTCTTGAAAGCATTTTTTCTAAACTCACGATCTGAACTTTCCATGTAAGAGATATAAGTTCCCTGTGTAAGGTCATGTTCTGCTCCCTTACTGTCTTTAACTTTAGGGAATTTAAGATCTGCATTTCTAAAAATCGATCCTATATTAGAAGGCCCCTCTGACATCTCACCTGATGCTGCAAGAAGCTTCTCCTCAGCTGCTGAGAGCATATGTTCTTTTTTCTTTCTTACACGATCAATTGCAAGGCGATATACTGTGAGCTCCTCATTTTCTTTAAAGAAGTTTTCGAGCTTATCATCTTCAATTGCCATGATCTCTGTATCTGCAAATGCTGAAGCACTTGAAATAGATACAAGTAGACCTACAGCCTTACCTTTTCTTGCCTGATTTTCATTATTGGAAAGGTCCTGATCTGCAGAAAGTGAAGCATATGAATATAAAGCTGACAATAAAAGTTCAGCCTCATCGCTCTTTTTATACCACGCAAGAAGCTTATCAGCGCTTTCTCCTACATGTCCCTGAAAGCTTTCTATTTCTTTTACAAGCTTTGTTGCATTTTCAAAATCTTTATCCCAGTCAGCAGGTGTTTTATAAAGATCTTCAAGATTCCAGGTATATTCTACCGGCACTTCTTCTCTTTTTAATATTTTCTTTTCTTCCATACTAGTCCTCTTTTCTGTTGTTATTATTGAAAGATATAATCAAAACAGCCACACCGGAGCGACATACCCCAGTGTGGCTTATTTATCTTAAAGTATTAGTCTTTTTTAACAAGAAGGCTCTTACCTGTCATTTCTGCAGGCTGCTCTTCTCCCATACACTCTATAAGAGTAGGAATTATGTCTGCAAGACATCCATCCTCTTTAAGTGTATATGCAGGATCATAGTTAACAAGAATGAATGGAACAGGATTTGTTGTATGAGCTGTCCATGGCTCACCTGTCTCATAATCGATCATCATATCGCAGTTACCGTGGTCTGCACAGATGAACATTGTACCGTTATTCTTCATGATTGCATCATAAATCTTACCTACGCACTCATCAACAGTCTCTACAGCCTTAACAGCAGCAGGAATAACACCTGTATGTCCTACCATGTCAGGATTAGCAAAGTTGCAGACGATAACGTCATAATTCTGTGAATTGATAGCATCAAGAAGCTTATCGCATACTTCAGGTGCACTCATCTGAGGTTTAAGGTCATATGTAGGTACATCCTTAGGGCTGTTTACAAGGACTCTGTCCTCATCTTTATTAGGCTCTTCTACACCGCCATTGAAGAAGAATGTAACATGAGCATATTTTTCTGTCTCAGCGATACGTGCCTGCTTAAGTCCCTTATCTGCAAGCCACTGTCCGAATGTGTTAGTGAGCTGAACTTTCTTGAATGCAATTTCCTTATTAGGAATAAGTGGATCATAATCTGTGAAGCATACAAATTTAGTCTTGATCCTGTCTCCACGATCAAACTTATCAAATTCATCATCACAGAAACAGTGAGTCATCTCTCTTGCTCTGTCAGGTCTGAAATTAAAGAATACAACTGAATCGTTATCCTTAATTGTAGCAACCGGCTGACCGTCCTTCATGATAACTGTAGGAATTACGAACTCATCTGTCTTACCGTTGTCATAAGACTGCTGCATACCTTCGTGTGCACTTGAAGCCTTCTGGCCTTCGCCCTTTGTAAGAGCATCATATGCTATAACAACACGATCGTAGTTGTTATCTCTGTCCATTGCATAATAGCGTCCTGAAAGTGAAGCAACTTCACCTACGTCAAGTTCCTTCATCTTGTCTTCAAGCTGCTGTACGAAATCAATTCCGCTTTCCGGAGGAGTATCACGTCCATCAAGGAAGCAGTGAACATATACTTTATTAAGTCCGTTCTTCTTAGCAAGTTCAAGAAGTCCATAGATGTGAGAAATGTGGCTGTGAACACCTCCATCTGATACAAGACCAAACATATGAAGAGCGCTGTCATTAGCTTTACAGTTATTAACTGCAGCAAGAAGAGCTTCGTTTTCAAAGAAATCACCATCTTCGATAGACTTTGTGATTCTAGTAAGCTCCTGATATACGATACGTCCGGCACCCATATTCATATGACCTACTTCAGAGTTACCCATCTGTCCGTCAGGAAGACCAACTGCAAGTCCGCTGGCATTTCCTTTTACAAAAGGATACTTTTCCATAAGCATATCAAGATTTGGTGTATTAGCCATAGCAATGGCATTGCCCTCAGGATTATCATTAAGACCA
>NZ_JAILQF010000470.1 GCF_024699075.1 Butyrivibrio sp. | reverse complement strand
AATTGAGGGACTTGAGTTCAAGGCTGTAATACTTACAGGTTTGTATCCATTTGCTTATTTTGGTGATGGTAAGGGCCATAGGATCAAATTAAATGACTGGGATTCTATAAATGAACTTATGGATGAGCAGAGATTAGCTATCCAAATGGAGATGACCAAGCTTTATAAGGCATGTCTCAGAGCCAAAGAAGTACTGTATGTTATAAATGATATAGAAACTGATTCAATAATAGATGACATCTTCTGTGAGAAAGATGAGGAATTCAGTGATCAGTTTTATGATTCTATTCTGGACGATCTTCTAAGCAGTATTGCATTATAAGATGGTATTACAGTATAAAGTGACTTATCATGATGATATTTTAAGTAGTATTGCATTATAAGATGGTATTACAGTATAAAGTGACTTATCATAAATGAATTCTAAGTAGTAATGTTTTATAAAAGAGTATTATCATAAGCAATATAATTTGGATTGATATTCACACAGCAATAAAAAGCTATATAAAGGTATACAAAACTATATAAAGCTATACATAGCTATACAAAGCCATTAACTTTAGGTGATGTGTAGTTCACCGACTTTTGATATATTCTGCCATATGCTCCGCGCAAGACTTGTGACATAGTTCTTGCTGCGGAGCATTTCTTTTGACCTTTATCCTACGAAAGTCACAAATCCTGCCATTTTCGTAGGACGAGGTAACCGAAAATCTCAAAAATAAGCCAAATATTTCCTACGAAATGTACATGACAAGCCACTTTCGTAGGATGCGATAACTGAAAACCTCAAAAATAAGCTAAATATTTCCTACGAAAAGTACTGATTCTTCCATTTTCGTGGGAATCACAGCGCCTTATCCGCAAATCTTAAACGAAACCTCTAAGATTGAGAAAGACTTGCGGATCAATGATACTGAATCACAGCGCCTTATCCGCAAATTATAATCAAAACCTCTGGAATTGCATGAATACTTACGGATAAACGATACTGAATCACAGCGCCTTATCCGCAAATATTAACCCAAACCTTTAAGATTGAGAAATACTTGCGGATAAACGATACTGATTCATAGCGTCTTATCCGCAAATCTAAATCAAAACATCAGGGAATGAGAAATACTTGCGGATAAACGATACTGATTCATAGCGCCTTATTCGCAAATCTTAATCTGCTTAACGTGGTCAATATGATTCTGAAAATCCACACAAGAACGTATATAATTGTGATAAAATCAAATAAAAAGCATACACGGAGTCATCAATGGATATAGCTGTTTTTAGTGATATACATGCAAATCATAGCGCTCTTCAGGCTTGTTTTGACAAGGCTTGTGAGAAGGGCATTACTAATTTTGTACTTCTCGGGGATTATGTAACAGACTGTCCCAACCCTCAGAAAACTATGGAAATGATATACATGATGCAGAGGTTCTTCAACGTCTGGATCGTAAGAGGTAACAGAGAAGAATATCTCCTTGATTACAGAAAAAGAGGGCAGACTGGCTGGAAGAAGGGTTCTGCCAGTGGTACGCTTCTGTATACCTATAATAATATGACGGACAAGGACTTTAACTTTTTTGACTCTCTTCCTATATATTCTCTCTGGAAGCAAAAAGGTATGCCTTCATTCGAGATGTGTCATGGTTCGCCGTCATCTTCAAGAGAATTCATGATGGCCAAGAGCCGCACTACAAGGCGTATTGTAGCCCAGCTCAAAACAGATTTCATCCTACATGGTCATCACCATGAGCAGGAATCCTATTCATATAGAGACAAGAGAGCCGTAAATCCCGGATCAATAGGTATTCCGTGGAACTATGGCGGTAAGACGCAGTTCGCCATAATCCATGATGAAGGCGGCAGATGGGAAGAAGAATATTATCAGCTTGATTATGACAGAAAAGAGATATTATCTGAGTTTGCATCTTCGGGTATTATGGATATGGCTCCTGCGTGGGCAGCTGTGACCATGCATACTATAAGGACGGGCGTTGATCTTAATCAGACTGTCCTTATGAGAGCAACCCAGCTTTGTGAGCAGGAAAGAGGAGAAGCTAACTGGCCTGATATCCCTGAAAGGTACTGGGCTCTTGCACTTAAGGAAAACTATATTGACATAAATGGTAAGGATATACCTCGGAAATCAGATAATTCCTGCCTCAGATAAAAATAAAAAAAGAATAAACAAAGGATAATAAAAGATGGATGCCTTTTTGAAAACCGCTCTGATAGCGCATTTGAAGGGGCATCCGTTTTTGTTTGCAAAGGTGTAAGAAGCAAACAAGAGAAAAAGAGAGTAATAAAGAGATAATATGAGATAATAGAAGTATATTTTGTCATAAATCAATTTGCATCATATCACCTACGACATTATTATATATTTTGTGGTTAGCACTCAGAGAGTTCGAGTGCTAACAATCTTAAAAAAGTAAATTATATATGTATATAAAGGAGGCTTTATCATGAAATTAACACCACTTGGAGACAGAGTTGTATTAAAGCAGCTTGAAGCAGAGGAGACAACAGCATCAGGAATCGTTCTTCCCGGAAAGGAAAAAGAGAAACCTCAGCAGGCTGAAGTTATAGCTGTAGGTCCTGGCGGAGTTGTTGATGGCAAAGAGGTCAAGATGGAAGTTAAAGTCGGACAGAAGGTCATCTATTCTAAATATGCAGGAACAGAAGTTAAGCTTGAAGATGAGACATATATCATCGTTAAGCAGAATGATATCCTTGCAACAGTTGACTAAATCACAGCTTGCAAAGAAGATCTTGTTCATTGGATTTTGAACAAAAAAGAAAATCTTGTTCATCAGATTTTGAACAAAAAAGAAAATCTTGTTCATTAGATTTTGAGCAAAAAGAAAATCTGGAATACAGATAATAAATAGATTTATTTGAAACAGGATAATATCCTGAATACTAAATAATAATATGGAGGTCATGTATCATGGCAAAGACAATTAAATCAGGTGATGATGCCCGTATGGCAATGGTTGCAGGCGTAAATAAGCTTGCAGATACAGTAGGAGTAACAATCGGACCTAAGGGAAGAAACGTAGTTCTTGATAAATCTTACGGCGCTCCTACAATCACAAACGATGGTGTTACTATCGCAAAGGAAATCGAGCTTGAAGATCCATATGAAAACATGGGTGCTCAGCTTGTAAAGGAAGTTGCTACAAAGACTAACGATGTAGCAGGTGATGGTACAACAACAGCTACAGTTCTTGCACAGGCAATGATCAACGAAGGTATGAAGAACCTTGCTGCAGGTGCTAACCCAATCGTACTTAGAAAAGGTATGAAGAAGGCTACAGATGCTACAGTTGAAGCTGTTAAGAAGATGGCTACAAAGGTAAGCGGCAAAGAGCAGATTGAAAGAGTAGCTGCAGTTTCATCAGGTGATGATGAAGTTGGTAAGATGATCGCTGACGCTATGGAGAAAGTTTCCAACGACGGTGTTATCACAATCGAAGAGTCCAAGACAATGCAGACAGAGCTTGACCTTGTTGAAGGTATGGAATTCGACAGAGGTTATATCTCAGCTTACATGGCAACAGATATGGACAAGATGGAAGCAAGCCTTGATGAGCCTGCAATCCTTATCACAGATAAGAAGATCTCTAACATTAACGATATCCTTCCTCTTCTTGAGCAGGTAGTTAAGACAGGTCAGAAG
>NZ_JAILQF010000366.1 GCF_024699075.1 Butyrivibrio sp. | reverse complement strand
AGATGAATATTGATATTAAGAAAATTACGGAAGGACAGGAATATGTAACGATACGTTATAAAGATCTTACTCCTTCTATGAAAAAAATAATAGGAATCCTCGAAGGAACCGACGATAAACTTTGGGGCAAGACCGATACAGGAACAGCCAGTATTAGTATTGGTGATCTTCTATATCTTGAGTCTGTGGATGACAAACTTTTTGCTTATACTAAAAGTATAGTCTTAAAGATAGATGGTTCTTTAAACTCATTTATGACAGACTATGATGATGGAAGCTTTTTTAGATGTAGTAAATCAATGGTAATTAACGTAAGTATGGTCAAGTCTTTGAAAAGTCTTTCGTCCAACAGGATTGATGCTACTATGGAAGGCGGTGAGCATATCATTATTTCAAGAAGATATGCTTCTGAATTCAGAAGACTGTTAAAGGGAGGCAGATAATATGAAGGATAATAAGAAGCCTACACTTTGGGAGTTGTACCTTACCAAGGAAATCGGTATTGAATTTAAGGCATGTCTTTATTTCTTTGCCCTTTTATTTTTTTACTGCGTGTACAGGATCATTAATGGGATTTACGATGCAAGTATACTGCATATGACAGAGCTTATTTTTACCTGCTATATAATAGGCTACATTCAGGTTTATCTTTTATGGAACTTTGATGAGGCAGATAAACTTGGCGCTAAAGAAGTGTTTGGAATGGTACTTTGCACTATAGTATATACCTTCCTTTCCTTTCTTTTTAACTGGTTTGATAAAAATATATTGGTAAGCCTTCTCTTTGGTGCTTATATATTACTGTCGTATTTCTGCGTATATCTGATATATAAATATAAGCGCATAATTGATGATAAAAAGCTGAACGAAGATCTCGAACTCTTCAAAACACAGCACAAAAAAAGTGAATGATAAAGGTCAAATAGTGCATCTTACGGGAACATATATTGTTCCCGTTTTTTATTTTTGATATGAATAAAGTGTAAGGAGTAAACAGCCAAAAGGGAGACGAAGTTCATGAAAGAAAATGTTATAGAGATAAGTCATCTAACTAAAAGCTACGGCAAAAACAGAGGAGTAGTAGATGTATCATTAACTATCCAAAAGGGAGATATTTTTGGATTTCTTGGACCAAATGGAGCAGGCAAGTCTACAACCATTAGATCAATGCTTGGATTTTTAAAGATAAATGAAGGCAGCATAAGAATCCTTGGAATGGACAGCATCAAAGATCATGAGAAAATTTTAAAAGAGGTAGGCTATATGCCATCTGAAGCCTGGTTCTATGATTCTATGAAAGTTATGGATGTAATTAAGTATGCGGCAGATGTAAGAGGCATAGACTGCAATAATGAAGCAGAGAAGATCTGCGAAAGGCTTAAAGTCGATACCAGTAAAAAGATAAGGCAGCTGTCTCTTGGTAACAGAAAGAAAGTCAGCATTGTCTGCGCGATGCAGCACAAGCCAAGACTTTTCATATTCGATGAGCCAACAGGTGGCCTGGACCCTCTTATACAGAAGAATTTTTTTGCACTGATAAATGAGTATGTAGATGATGGAGCAACCTGCCTTCTGTCTACACATGTATTATCAGAAGTTGATAAATACTGTAAGAGTGCGGCAATCATGAGAGAAGGAAGACTTACAATGCTTGAGACTCCCCATATAGACGATGAGAAGTTTCTAAGCTTTTATGAGGATTAAATGAAATGGAGCAAATATTATGAAAACAGTTTTAAAAAGAGAGTTACTGCTTAATATCAGATCATTACTTATATGGAGCCTTTCTGTCGGAATACTTGGCCTGTCCTGCATACTTCTATACAGCTCAATGGAAGGCGAGATGAAAAATATGGCAGATGCCTTTTCCAACATGGGAGCCTTTTCTGATGCTTTTGGGATGAGCACGCTATCTATAGCCAGTTTAAAAGGATATTTTGCCACAGAGATTGGAACAGTTCATGGACTTGGAAGCGGAATGTTCGCAGCTATAATAGCCATAAATATTATCTCAAAGGAAGAGGATTCACATACAGGTGAATTCATATATTCATTGCCATTATCAAGAAGCAAAGTCCTTATCTCAAAGGCAGTCTGTGTAGGTATCATGCTGGTTGTATTTGCAGTGATATGCACGGTTTGCTATCTTTTGGGATTTTACATTCTTGGAGAAGATATCCCTTATGATGAGTTTTATAAATTCATGATAATGCAGCTTTTTATGAATGCTGAGATTGCAGGGATATGCTTTGGACTTTCATCACTTACAGGTAAGAACAGAATGGGGCTCGGCCTTGGAATAGCTCTTTTATTCTATGCCTATGATGTTATGGGTAGAGTTATTCCGGATCTTAAAGACTATCTCTTTATAGGGCCATATTCTTATGCCAATGCTGCAGAGATATTTACTGGAGCTGAAACAGAGGCTAAAGCAATGCTTCTCGCAGCGGCCTTATTGTCTGCAGGCGTGATCTTTGGATTCTGGAATTACAACAGGAGAGACCTGGAAAGCTGATCTATTTTGATATATTTCTTATCTTGCATATGCCCTGGGTCATAGTACCCATTGGGCAGAAGGTGCACCAGGTTCTGGGTCTGTAAAGAGCCATCACAATAAGTCCTATAAGTGTTGATGTAAGCATCAGACTGTAGAAACCATAAGAGAATTGTGTAACCCATGCAGGGACGCTGCTTACAGTATATGCCCAGTTCCAGGGGAGTTTGAATGTCCAGAAGAGTTTTACAACTGTTCGTAAAGAAGCGCTTCCTGCAAATACAAGATAGGTCTGATATACCATATTTCCAAACATAGTCAGGAAAAAGATAAGAAAGCCGTATCTGAAAGCCTTGCTATACATCCAGGAAGGAGCAACCTTCCTGTTTTTTAATTTAAGAAATCTGGGGATTACAGCAAAGAGCTTTCCGCGTCCGCAATATCTGTTGCAGAAAGCTTTGCCTCCACCAATAGATGCAACAATTATAGGAACTATAAAGTCGATCATACCAAGCCAGGCAAAAAGTATATTAAAAAATCCAAGGGTAAAGTATATGATTGGCCATATCCATAAGTAGTCGTACCATTTCTTTTTCTTGTTCAAATTAGTATCTCCATTCTGTTTATAATTATTCTGTTATGTCGGTAAGTGAAATACACCCGGCAGGGCATATTCTTTCGCATTTGCCGCATCCAACACATATATCTTTATTAACTTCCATATAAGATCCGCCATGGCTACTTATAGCAGACATTGGACATTCAGAAAAGCATGCTCCACAGCATACGCATATACTTGAATCTATGCTTGCAAATTTTTTGGATTTCATATAAATACCTGCCTGTAAAAAAATACTTGTCATATAACGACGATAATGTTAGTATAGGTGGTACAAAAAATATATCAAGTACGCAGAATATATGTACCTGGTAAGAAAAAACTGAGTAACAGGAAAGGAAACGGTTTTATGTCAGAAAAAGAAAAAACAAAGAAGAACCACGAACCACTTTGTGAAGATCTGGCAGGTAAAGACTGCGGACTTAAGAAAGTGATTGATATCATAGGTGGTAAATGGAAAATCATGATCCTATGTGTCATAGAAAAAGAAGGTACAGTAAGATATGGAGATCTGAACCGAAGAGTATTTGGAATAACTAATACTATGCTGGCTACTTCTCTTAAAGAGATGGAAAACGATGGACTTGTTGAAAGAAAACAGTACATGGAAATGCCTGTAAGAGTAGAGTATTCACTTACTAAAAAAGGGGAAAGCATAGTTCCTATACTGCTCCAACTTAAAAAGTGGGGCGAAGAAAACCTTATAAGTACCAAAGAGACAGACAAGGATAAGGCTTAATAACAATCAATACAAAAGAGACAGACAAGGATAAGGCTTAATAACAATCAGTACAAAAGAGACAGACAAAGTTAAGGCATAATTAAACAATCAGTATTAAAGAAGTAGGAGATTTTATCAAAATGGAAAGAAAAGAACTTGCAGTAGAACTTAAACATAACGGCAATAACTGTGCCCAGGCAGTACTTTGCGCATTCGAGGACGAAGTAGGCCTTTCAAAGGAAGAACTTAGAAAGATCGGTGCGGGTTTTGGCGTAGGAATGGGATGCATGGAATCAACCTGTGGAGCGCTTTGTGGTGCACAGATGGTTCTCGGAATGAAGAAGTATGATGGCAAGCCCGTTTTAAGAGATGCTGCTGGTATTTTAAAAGAGTTTGAGAACAGATGCGGCGCTACAGTCTGCAAAGACCTTAAGGGCAGAGATACAGGTGTTGTTGTCTGTGATTGTGATGACTGCGTAAGACATGCAGTAGAGATAGCAGAACAGCTTTAAAACTGTTAAAATATAAGTTGTGAGAGTTTCTCCAAAAAGAATAATCGAAAGAAGGTGAGTACATGTTTTATTTTCTTGTAGCACCATATCTTGTTTACAACGGAATCCTTATTGCGGCAGCAGTGATTCCGGCAATCTTTTTAATGATCAAGGTTTACAGATCGGATAAGCTTGAAAGAGAAAGCCCGTACATGCTCTGGAATCTGGTTAAAGCGGGAATATTCTCATCACTTCTTGCGCTTTTGGAAGAACGTATATTATCAGTAATATTGGGATATACAGTTCCGCAGCAATCACCTCTTTACAACATAATCTTATATTTTGGAATAGTAGCTTTTGCTGAGGAAAGTTCCAAATATCTTTTAATGAAAAGAACTACCTGGAAAAGCTGGGAATTCAACTGTCAGTTTGACGGAGTCGTATACGCCGTGTTCGTATCACTTGGTTTTGCACTTTGGGAAAATATCAGCTATGTAATGATGTACGGCTTTGGAACCGCAATAGTAAGAGCTGTTACAGCAATCCCCGGACATGCATGCTTTGGCGTATTTATGGGAATCTTTTATGGCATAGCCAAAAGATATGACTACAGAAGAAATGAAGCAATGTCAAGGATCATGAGAATGCTGGCGGTTGTAATTCCGGCTCTTTTACACGGGGCATATGACTATATAGCGACTATGGAATCTCAGAATGGAAATGGGTATTTCATAGTATTTGTAGCTATCATGTTTATTATTTCTTACATCATGGTTGGTAAGGCATCCAAGGCCGATAGACCAATATGAAAATAATAAAGGGCTAAAAAGCTCTATATTAGTGGTTTTCTATATTTTTTCAACAGATAAGTAATAGGTATATTTAAAACGAAACCTTAACTCAAACATAATAATTGGGCACAATTTAATAATTCATAATAAGTAATGGTAACTTTCTTGTGTTATTAATAAAATTGGACTAGCGACATAACTATTGATTTTATTAGAGAGGAATGATTATTTATGGATAATTTTAAGTTTTATAGCCCTACTTATTTTGCTTTTGGTAAGGGTGAAGAGAACAATACAGGAGAGCTTGTAAAGAGATTTGGCGGCAAGAAGGCCCTTATCCACTATGGCGGAGGAAGTGCTGTTAAGTCAGGGCTTATCGGCAGAGTTAAGGACAGTCTTGAAAAAGCAGGAATCGCTTATGAAGAGCTTGGAGGTGTTAAGCCCAATCCAAGAAGCGGTCTTGTATACGAAGGAATTGACCTTTGCAGAAAAGAAGGCATCGATTTCATAGTTGCAGTAGGCGGCGGAAGTGTTATTGATTCTGCTAAAGCTATTGCTGCAGGAACAGTATATGACGGAGATTTCTGGGATTTCTATTCAGGAAAGAGAATTGAAAAGGCTCTTCCTGTAGGAACAGTTCTTACAATTGCAGCTGCCGGAAGTGAAGGTTCAGGAGACTCAGTTATTACTAATGAAAATGGTATGTTCAAAAGAGGAGCAAGTGGAGATGCTATCAGACCTGCATTTTCTATTCTTAATCCTGAACTTACCACAACACTTCCTGCATATCAGACAGCCTGTGGAATAACAGATATCATGGCTCATCTTATGGAGCGATATCTTACAAATACTAAAGATGTAGTAACAACAGACAGAATGATCGAAGGTCTGATGCTTGCTATGATAGAGGAAGGTCCTAAGGTTATCAAGAATCTTACTGATTATGATACAAGAGCCAATATTATGTGGGCTGGAATGATGGCACATAATAATTCCTGCGGCGTAGGCAGATCACAGGACTGGAACAGTCATAATATCGAGCATGAGCTTTCAACTTATTATGATTGTGCTCATGGTGCCGGACTTGCTGTTACTTTCCCGGCATATCTTTCATATGTTTATAAGCATGATCTTGACAGGCTTTCACAGTGGGCTGTAAGAGTATGGGGCGTTGAAGATAATGGAGATAAGGAAGCTATGATCCTTGAAGCTATCGAAAGATATAAGGCTTTCCTTAAAGAGATAGGTATGCCTCTTACACTTTCAGAACTTGGTGGTAAGGAAGAGGATATCGATACTCTCGCAAGGATGGCCTGCCGCGGAGATGGAAGAGATGGCAATCTCTACGGATTTGTAAAGCTTTCTGAAGACGAAGTCAAGGATGTTTACAGGAAAATGTTATAATAATTAATTGAATCAAAGTATGACATCTTCGTATATGTTTTTGATTGGATAAATAATAAGACTAACTCACTAAGACAATGTTCTTAGTGAGTTTTTTTATGGGAAATTAGTACAGCAGTCTGATAATATTTTATAAAATATAAATGATATGAAGAATATTTTTTGCCTATATAATGTATAATTATTTTGGAAGAGAATTCTGTTTCATGTTTACTATTTGAGGATATATGTATGCGAAAAAATCTAAGAGTAACCATTTTTTTATTTATCATTGCATTTATGTTCATTAGTATCTTTGATACGGCCAATGCTTGTAGCCTGTTTTATTTTGGTGGTGCATATACAGATGACGGCGCCAACCTTTTTATGCGAATAGAAGATGGTGAGGCAAATGATAATAAGCTTTATCTTGTTTCTCCGGAAGGAAAATATAAAGCTGGAGAAGAATACAATGGTTGCTATGGATTTAAATGGAATTTTACTCATGACAGCTACAGATATATTGCCAGAATGGACGATAACATAGGAATGGTATGTCCCAATTGTGGTAAAGATCATTTGCATCAGCCATATCAGGAAGCTGGAACCAACGAATATGGTCTCACAGTCACCTGCACAAATTCTGTAGATGCAAATATCAAAATTAGCGAGGTAGACCCATATATTGAAAATGGGGTCAGTGAAGCTGAAATGGCCACTATATTGTTATCTGAGTGTTCCAGTGCATCTGATGCAATAGATTTTCTAAAACGTCTCGTGGAGACAGAGGGAATGTGCAGAGAAGGATTTTCAATAATGCTCTGTGACCAAAATGAACAGTGGTACGTTGAAGCAATTGCATCTCATTATTTTTTGGCGATCCCGCTTTCTGAAAACCTGATATTTCTTAATGTAAATGTTTCTAGTATAGGCCTCATAGATCTTGATGATGAAAATATTATCTGTACAGATGGGCTGATAGAGCTGGCCCAAAAAGCCGGTACTTTTATAGGTGATGAGGATGAAAATATTATAGATTACAGGCGCTCCATTAGTGATTATAAGGTTGATCTATTTGGTGATAACTGGAAATGGAATGTTTTTGAACGCAATGCGGTTTATTTGAACAATTTATTAAAGACGGATAAATATAATGCTGATAATGTCCTTGAAGAGGATAACTATATTATTACAAATATTTCGGAAGATGGAAGTATAGTTCCCTTTTATAATGATCTTAATATGAATGATACTGTAAATCTGGATTATTTGCTTGAGTTATTAAGACTTTATCCAATTGGCAGTACACAAAACGTAGAAACTCACATTTACCGATTTTATCCAAATGTGGATCTGGACTTTGGAATAATTGAATATAGCAGCTTTTCAGATAATGAGTACAATGTATTTATTCCGAGTTATCCGGTTCTGATGACAGATACCTGGGATGGCTACAAAGTCGGCCTTTCGAATACTATATATGAGTCAAAAGATCCGGATTTTTGGGATGAATATGAGGAAGTTATAAACATTGAAGTAGAGCCTTTGGAAGAAGAAATTATTGATACGAACGATTATTATATTATGTCCGGAGTTAATTATATGGGGTATGATTTTATTGATAGTACAGGTCAGGACCTTTATTGTATTTTTCCAAAAGGATGGGATAAATCTTACTGTTACACATTTAATGGAACCAGCAATTATCTTTATTACATGGGTACGGATAAGGAAAAAGAGCTTGCTATCCGATATTATAATTATATGCAGCAAGACTATAATTCAAGATTTGAAGAATTGTCTGCTGATCTGATGAAAGAAACCGATCCTTTAAAACGTCAGGAAATGATGACAAGAGAACATGCCGCTATGTCCAGGGAAAGCCAGGAAAGCACGCTGGCGCTTTACAGGCATTTTAGATATGGAGAGGAACTTCCTGATGGATTTGAGGATCAAGGTTTTGATATGAAGTATGCAGTTATCGCATTATGTGGTGCTTTGGCTTTATGTGGCATTATGTATAAAATGATCAAGATAACCCATCACCTTTAGGTGGTGGGAATATCTTGATTTCGGGTGCGGGGTTATAAGCCCCGTACCCGTAGAACTGCGTCAGCAGTGATTTTATAACGAACAAAAAGCGAAGCGTTTGCGAGTTTAACATTTGTATTAAAAGACATCAAGGAATAAGCCACGTAAATTGAGTCAGTAAAGCTTTGAAGAATAACCAGAGGAGCGCATCAATTAATGGCTAATATTAAGATATCCGATCATTTTACGGCCCAAAAGATGCTTTGGTTTGCAATTCCCTGCATCGGCATGCAACTTGTTGATAATACTTATCAGATGGTTGATGGATATTTTGTGTCTAACGTACTTGGGGAAGAAGTTTTTGCGGCTGAAAACATGATTTTTCCTCCGATAGCTCTTTTGCTGGCACTTGGACTTGTACTTGGAGCAGGTGGAAGTGCTATAATCGCTTATTATCTTGGAGAAGGAAAAGATGCTCAGGCAAGGCAGACTATGTCAATGATCAGCCTGTTTTTGCTGATTACAGGTAGTATTATATCCGCTGTTGCCTTCGCATTTATGCCTTATATAGCCGCTCTGTCAGGTGCCACCAAAGAACTCGTTCCATATTGCACTGTATATGGACGTGTGCTTGCTTTATTTATGCCTGTTCAGATGCTTAATTATGCTTTTCAGGAATATCTGGTTGTCGCTGATGAGGGAAAACTTGGTTTTGTTTCTTCAGTTGTAAATGCCGTTTCAAATATAATTCTTGACTATCTGTTTCTTGTAAGATTCAACTACGGACTTGTGGGCGTGGCTGCGGCAACAGGAATGGCATGGTGCTTTAGTCTGCTTGTTTCGCTAATATACTTTTTCAATAAAAAACACAATCTTCATTTTGTTCTTTTTAAAATCAATCTGAAAGATATATTACAGTCACTTCTTAACGGCTCCTCGGAAATGGTGGATGCAGTGTCTTATGCAATCGTTGGAATTATTTTCAACAGACGACTTATTGAGCTACTTTCGGCGAGAGGAGTAGCTTCTTTTGCAGTGACAGAATATGTTTCAGGAGTGTTTGTTGCTGTCCTTATGGGATTTGGCATCGCCATAATTCCTGTCTTTGGATACAGATTTGGAGAAAAAAATTATGATGAGCTCAAGAGGCTGAGAAATACAGGTTTAAAGATCGTCGTTATCTTGGGCGTGATAATGACAGCAATAGCCATCATATTCAGCTCTGTTATATCCGGTGTGTTTGTGGGCTATGATGAAGAACTAAAAGATATGGCTACATATGCTCTAAGAATATGCGGTCTGGCATATACGTTATGCGGAATCAACATGTTTTCTTCCTCGGTGTTCACAGGTGTTTCAGATGGCTTATCATCAGCAATAATTGCATTTTTGAGAAGTTTTATCATGCCTATTATTTTTATCTTTGCTTTGCCGGCTATTTTTGAAAATGATGCAGTGTGGTTTACATCTTTGTGTTCTGAAATTGTGACTATTGTGTTTGTGGCTCTTTTATACAGGATTAGATTTCCAAAGAAAGGTGAGCAGGAAAATGAATGATATAATCAATGAAATTGTTACTATCCCGGATAAGATTAAAAAGCTGGCGACTGCGATTCCTGATAATACCGCAATAATTGCAAAAGACAGGAGCCTTACTTACAAGAGCCTTGATGAGCTTTCTGACAGGGTAGCTTATGGTTTGATAAAGTCATTTCCAAATCTGCCCAAAGAGTCACCTATAGGCCTGTTACTTGACAGGAAATCTTATGTGTTCCCTCTTGAGATAGGAATTAACAGGGCGGGATTTTCTTATATTGCAATGACCGATGAATATCCTGAGGACAGAATTCTGTATTGTATGGAAAATGCAGAATGTAAGGCCTTAATTACAACCGTTGATATTCTGCAGAGTAAGCCATACTTAAAAGACCGTGACATCAATATTCTGTTTGTGGAAGAGGCAATATCTTATGAAGGTGAGCAGGCTGAGCTTCCGAAGATGCGCAGGGATCAGCTGACACATATAATCTACACTTCAGGATCCACAGGTCTGCCCAAAGGGGTAAAACATACAGCCCTTTCCGATGCAGTAATGGTGTGCGATTTTGAGAACAGGAATCTTAACCGCTATTATTATTCGAATCAGAAGATAACAATGGCCATAACCCAGATTTCATTTGTCGCAGCTGTGATCGATTACCTTTCACTTTATAACGGTGGGACTGTTATTTTCCCTGATGAAGAAGATTTTAGAAATATAAAACATCTGTCTGAAAAAATCCTTGAATTTGAGGTTCAAAGTGTATTTATGACACCTTCATTTCTAAAGAATTTTATGGAAGTAAAGTCATCAAGACCTGCGGTTGCAATACTTGATGTACTGTTCTTTGGCGGAGAGAAGGTCAATTCACAGATCCTGGATGATGTATTCAGGATAAATCCTACTATTCAGATTATTAATGGATATGGAAGCACAGAGACGAATTCGGGAATTTTAAGAAAGATCATCACCACAGAGGATCGTGAGATCAGTGTCGGTGACCTGTCTTTTGCCGCTGATGCGCTTGTTGTAGATGAAAACGACGATCAGATAAAGGATGGCAAAAGTGGAGAACTTTGGCTCACTGCTCCCAGCATTTCCATTGGATATTATAACCTTGAGGAGAACAACAAAAAATCTTTTACTGTTGTGGATGGTAAGCGATATTTTAAGACAGGAGATATTGTTTTTCGGGACCAAAAGGGAAATTATCATATAACAGGCAGAAAAGATGACATGGTCAAATACCATGGACAGCGTGTGGAGCTTGGAGAAATTGAGAGCCTGATCATGAAGATCGACGGAGTAAAGCAGTGTAAAGTTCTTATGAAAAACAATGATCAGGAGGACTTTCTTGTAGCTTTTTATACCGTATCCAGAGAGTTTAGATCCATAGAGCTTACGGATAATCTGCGGAAAAAACTGCCGGCGTACATGATTCCCGGTGTTTATATAAAACTTGATGAAATGCCTTTAAACAGCAGCAATAAGATTGACCGGCAGAAACTCATGGAGATGGACGTTTTGTTTGAGGGCTTCGATTATGTGGAACCTGATACAGACCTTGAAAAGTATTTATGCAACTCTTTTGCCAAAGTACTTGGAGCACGAAAATTCAGCGTTACCGGTAATTTCTTTGAGTATGGCGGAACTTCTCTGAGCGTCTCAAGACTTCTTTCAGTTCTTGAAGAGGATGGATATACTGTTGCATACGGTGATGTAAATAATAATCCATCACCCAGAGAGCTTGCGGCTTTTATTGAAGACTCCGAGAATGCAGTAAAGATTCCTCCTATGGATAGGGACAGATATCCGCTGACAAAGACCCAGCTTGGAATCTATCTTGAGGGTATAACCGGTGGAAGCAAGGAAACCTATACTACACAGTACATGATGGAGGCTGAGGCTGGTGTTGATGAAAACAGGCTGATAGAAGCGGTAAATAAATTATTTGATGCTCATCCTGCCTTGAAATATAAAATACAGTGTGGAGAAGACAATCTTCCATACATGGTCATGGTCCCGGATGAAAAAATCGAAGTACCTGTATTTGAAGGAAGTTCAGATGGCAGGATAGATTTTGCAAACAGCTATATGCCGGTTGTTAAGATACTTGACAATCTGCTGTTTAATTTTGCTGTGTATAAAACTGAAAAATGCTGTTATCTTCTCCTTAAGTCACATCTTATAGCAAGTGATGGCACATCGCTGAGCCTTTTGATATCTGACCTTAACAGGGCACTAAAAGGTGATGAGCTCGTGGGTGAAGACTGCTTTATTCAGCAGGTAGGAATGTATGAGAAAGCTCTTATTGACAGCGGAGCGCATGATAAGGCAGCTGAATATTATAAAAATCTTTTTGCAAAGATGGATGGTCTGGATTCTCTTATGGGAGATCTGAATAAACCACTCACACCCGGTGTAAGCAAAAATTTCAGATATGAGCCTAAGACTCTGAATACTGAAACTGTAAAAGAATTCTGTAACAGATACCAGATCACTGAGAGTTCATTCTTTATGGGAGCAATGGCAATACTCCTTGGAAAGTACTTATATTCAGATCACGTATCATTTTCGACGGTGTACAGCGGAAGATCTCTTCCGGCAATGAATAATACAATAGGTACTCTGATAAAAAGAATTCCTGTATATGGGGATCTTTCTGATAATTCGGATATTGTTACATTCCTTACTGCTATGAGTAAGCAGGTATTTTCAAACATGAGTAATGATATCTATTCCTTTGATGAAGTATTAAAAGAGTGTCCTGTAAACGAAGATGTTGAGTTCATTTATCAGGGAGATCTTTTTACTGACAATATGGGAAAAGCAGGCGGCAAGCAGCTTTTAAAGAGCGACGCCTATTTCATGGAACAGTATCATACCGGTATGGTGACGGGATGTATGTCCATTCAGTTTTTTGCGACGGATGGCCTTTATAATATGACAATTGAGTACAGGAACGAAAGATTTTCTGAAGAATGGATCCAAAACTTTGCCGATCATCTTTTTATCATTGCCAGGCAGCTTCTTTCTTGCAAGAGGATTGGTGATATCGTGATGATGAGCGATTTAGAAAAAGCTCAGATCGATGCCTTTAACAATACTTCATATCAAATGGATTTTGTGCCGGTGCATGAGCAGATAGCTGCTTTTGCCAAAAAGACTCCGGATCAAAAAGCTGTTATCTGTCGCGGAAAGACTCTGACTTTTAAAGAGTTTGATCTTCTTTCTGATATTGTCGCTTCAAAGCTTTTGGAAAAAGGTATAGGAAGGAATGTTCCTGCTGGAGTTTTACTTGAAAGATCTGTTTATGCCTATGTGGTAGAAAACGGAATTTTAAAAGCTGGAGGAGCATTTGTTCCGTTTATACCTGAGTATCCGGATGAACGTATAAACTTCTGCATGCTTGATGCATCGATCCCTCTTCTTGTTACATCAGAGGATGTGAGAAAGACGCGTAAAGGGCTAAATGAAGATAATTACAGTATATTAACTTTGGAGGATATTTTTGGAGTAGCGAGCCTGGATGAGATATCTGCGCAGGGATTAAAGAAAGAGTATAGCCATGAACCATCAGGCAGCTCTGATCTTGCTTATTGTATTTATACTTCAGGATCTACAGGGCGTCCTAAGGGCGTTATGATAGAGCACGGCAATATAGCAAATTATGTGCACAGGAATGAAAAGTCCATAGAGATAATGAATTATGCCAAAGAGGGCAGAGTATGCCTTGCGCTTGCAGCCTTTTCTTTTGACGTATCAGTGGTTGAACAGTTTGTACCTCTATGTAACGGGAATACCGTTGTTATTGCCACAGATGAGGAGATTCATGATCCTGATGGTCTTGCAAAACTGATCACAGATAATGATGTCACAGGAATAACGTGTACTCCTACTTATCTTTTGAGTCTTCTTGGAATTCCTTCATCAAGAAAGGCTCTTGAACAGGTTACATTTTATGATATTGGTGCTGAAGCATTCCCTGCAACTTTATTTAGAGCACTCAGGGATATAAGAAAAGACAGTGTTATCTTAAATGTTTATGGACCTACAGAGTGCACAATGGGATGTTCTGCAGATGTTGTGGAAGATCCTGAAAGCATAACCATTGGAAATCCTATAGCAAATACCTCTTTCTATATATATGACAAGTTTGGAAATGAACTTCCTGTCGGCATAAAGGGCGAGCTTATTATTGCGGGTGATCAGGTTGGAAGAGGATATGTCAACCTTCCAGAAAAGACGGAAGAGGCATTTTTTAAACATGGCATTCAAAAAGCTTATCATAGCGGCGATCTGTGCATGTGGAATCCTGATGGGAAAGTTCGCATTTTTGGCAGAATAGATAATCAGATCAAACTCAGAGGCTTTAGAATTGAACTTGATGAGATAGAAAAGGTCATGTCTGAGTTTGATGGCATAAATTCAGGTGCCGTAAAGGTTGTTAAGACCGGAGCAAAAGAATTTTTGGCTGGTTACTACACTTGTGAGAATGAGCCTGATATGGATGCGTATGTGGGATTTTTGAAGGATAAGCTTCCGGAATACATGGTTCCTCAGATAATCAGACGTGTAGAGGAAATGCCTCTTACTACAAACGGTAAAATTGACAGGAAAGCTCTGCCTGTTCCTGATATATCCGAGTTAAAAGCAGAGTATGTCGCACCTGAAAACGATATTGAGAGAAGATTATGCATTGCCTTTGCCAAAGCACTGGGCATGGATGAAGATGCGATCGGAACTGAAGATGACTTTGCCGAGCTTGGAGGAGATTCCCTAAAGGCTATGGCGGTTCTTGCGTATGCCGAGATAGAAGGTCTTACAGCTGCAGATATTTTCCAAAAGAGGACAGTCAAAAAAATTGCTGTTTCACTTTTGGCAAAAGATAATGAAGATCTGGATGAGAAAGAAAAGAAGGCTAGAACTGTCCCGCACAGGCCATCACCGATGCAGATCAAGATGATAGATAACCAGCTGTACAATCCTGGATCAACTATGTGGAGCAACACACACTTTTTTGTAAGATTCAAAAAGGAAATAGATGCAGACAGACTATGCGATGCTGTTAAAACGGCAATCAATAATCATCCAGGACTTGCAGTTGTATTCGAATTCGATGACGAGTGCAATTTACAGCAGAGATATGATCCTTCGATAATTCCTGATTTAAAGGTGGAAGATATAAGTGAGGAAGATGTAGAAAAGCTGGCCAAAAACCTTGTATGTCCCTTCAAAAGGATTCTGAACAGCTGCCTGTTCAGGGCAAGGGTATTCAGGACAGATACAAACTCTTATCTGTTTATGGATGTGCATCATCTGCTTATGGATGGGCCATCCTTGGGAGTACTGTTAACGGATATAACAAATGCCTATTTTGGAAGAGAGCTGCCAAAGGACTATTATTTTGCGCTGCTTGAAGATGCAGATATGGCATATTCTGATGGCAGACGTGAAAAAGACAGAGAATATTTTGAGAATGCTTATGGAAAGAATGGGGAAAATTATCACTATATTCCTAAGCAGGACCACAAGTCTAACAAAAACTCTCAGGGAGAAAGACCAAGAAGACTCTCCTTTAACAGTGAACAGATGAAAGAAGCTGAGAAGTACTGGGGAGTTTCACATTCCTGCATGGCAATTGCTACTGCACTCATAACACTTTCGGATTACGAAGGTGCTGATAATGTAATGACTAACTGGATTTTTAACAACAGGCTGTCACCGGAGTCTGAGCATGTTGTTGGAATGCTGATAAAGAATTCTCCTGTAGGATTGGATATTTCAAAGTTTGACAGCATGCAGGATCTTTTGTTAGAGGTTAAAAGGCAGGTGATAGAGGGCATTGCTCACTCTTCTTATGATTACTTTGTAGGATTTGACTCTGCTTTTAATACAGACCCTATGGAAGTAAATCTGCAGATAGAAATAAACGGAAGTGAGATTGATGAGCTGGAACCTGAGCAGATTGAGCTGGATGAGCCTTATCTGGCAGCAGGAGAAAGATTCGAGATAGAATTTCTTGAAAATGTATTTGCAGATGATGGATTAGACTTGGAAATTGACTATATCCCTGAGCTATATGATGAGGAATCTATAATAAGATTTCA
>NZ_JAILQF010000333.1 GCF_024699075.1 Butyrivibrio sp. | reverse complement strand
AACTGCACTTTGATAAGCTGATAGGCAGTATATTTCACACCAATGGTTCTTCAAACCTGATGACTCACAAGGACGATGAAAATCTTCTGCAGGTCATCTACCAGATCTTCGCAGCATACTATGAAGATGACTGTGCAGATGAACTTACCAATGATCCGATCCTTACTGCGGTCCTTGCAAAGGAAGCACTGGCTTCACAGCCGACGCTATCTCGCTTTTATAACCGCATGGATAATGACACCCTGAGACAGTTTGATGCTCTTATGAAGGCAATGCGTAAGATTGTCTATACAATCAAACGCCCTGAATTTATCCTTCTTGATCTGGACTCAACACTGCTTGACACATACGGCAAGCAGGAAGGTGAGGATTTCAACTATCACTACCAGAAGCATGGTTATCATCCTCTTGTCTGCTATGACGGTCTGACCGGAGATCTTTTGAAGATTCAGCTCCGTGATGGTGCTACTTACTCAAGCAAAGGTGTTGCAGATTTCTTAAGGTCGGTTCTTGAGGAGCTTTCATCAATGGAGTTTGCACCTGAGCTTTCTCTTCGCGGGGACAGCGGCTTTGCCACTCCTGAATTATGCGAATTGTGTGAGGAAGACAATTACAAAGTCTCCTATGCAATCCGACTGAAGATGAACTCTACACTGACATCTCTTGCTAAAGCCGAAGATGATTTGCTCTTCAAAATAACCAAAAATAATGCAGTTGATTATGCTGTTGTATATGGTGAGTTTTATTATCAGGCCGGAACTTGGACTAAACCAAGAAGGGTTGTTTTTAAAATCGAGAAGCCCTACAACCAGATAACTCACATGTATACTTTTGTTGTTACAAACATGACTGCAGATATACAGTCGATAATCAAGTTCTACTGCGGCCGAGGCAACATGGAGAACTTCATTAAAGAGAGCAAAAACGGATTTGATTTTGGGGCTGTCAGCAGCCACTCAAAACTCGTCAATGCAAACCGTCTTCAAATCCATGCGCTTTCTTACAACATATTCAATTGGTTTAAACGGCTGGCTCTGTGTGCTTCCATGAGGAAGCAATGTGCAGATACAATCCGTTTGAAACTGATCAAGATTGCCGTTAAGGTAATCAGATCAGGTAGATATATTTATTTCAAGCTGTGTAGCAGTTGCCCTTATATATCTGAGTTTCATGAAACTCTAACAAACATAAGCAGCCTACAGCCACAGCTGGAATAGCAACTAATAATGTACCTTGATAACTTAAAAATCTGTATTTCTGATACATAGGGATAGTCTACCCTTTTTTAGGACTAAATCCCGCCTGTTTTGGGCATCCATTTCAAAAAATCGGATTATGGATCAGATTTCAGGAAATTAAGTTGTCATGAATAATTCAGGGTTAGTTACTATTCCTGCAAGAATGAGTTAATTATATTGACTATAAATAGAGGCTGATATAATATTTTTATATCTAATATCACATTTTGTTTGTTTTGTGCTTTTTGTATAGATTTTAGAAATTTATCGGGGGATTTTAGTAATTATGAACAATGATAATCATTTCTTTTTCTCTGAAACAGCTTCAAATGCTGATGAATACACTGATATGTACGCCAATATTTTACAAAATCAACAAGTGATTCTTAATGCCATATCAGCAGGGAACGCAGAAGCTGCTTTATCAGTGCTTGAAGACTGGGTTCCCCATTATGAAAAGAGAACAACAGCTACATTTACAGGTACACTTCTTGGAGACAGAAAAATGCAAGGTCAGATGCTTTTATCTCTGATAATCCACCAGGGCTTCTTACTCCTTTTACCCGTAAACAGACTCTTTCTGATCTTCAGCAAATACACTCATGGATATCTGGATGCAGATTCGATCAAGGACTTCTATAAAGTCACCACAAATCTTATAACAGAAGTATGCGACCTTGTTCTTACCAACAATGCCATAGGAACAACTGCGATCGTAAGAAAAGCAAGCCGCTATATAAACGAAAATATCACAAGACCTTTAACAGAAGATGAAGTTGCAGAACATGCAGAAGTTTCTGTAAGCAGACTAAATATACTTTTTAAAAACGAGATAAATTGTACAGTCTATAAATATATCATGCATAGAAAAATGAAGCTTGCCTGCTTCTATTTACTGGAAAGTTCAATGAGCGTTGCTGAGATCTCACATGAACTCTCCTTTGCATCCTCAAGTCACTTTGGCAAGCTCTTCCGTCAGTACATAGGAAAAACTCCGACAGAGTATAGAAACTCATCTTCCGGATTTAGTACGGAAGCCATGTTGCCGGAGTTTTGATATTCATATTCTTATATCATTTTTTACATTAGCAACCTGAATATTTGCTCAACGGTTGCCTGCATATTTTTCACTGCATTAGTCTTATCCATTGCTTCTTCAAGACTGGATGCAGATCTTATGATTGAAAAAAAGGCATCAATTCCTTCGTCATTACAATTTACAGCATCATCCGTAACTGAACCTGCTACAGCGATCACCTTGCAACCATGTTTCTTTGCAAGTCTTGCAACACCTACAGGGACCTTCCCCATGGCAGTCTGCCCATCAAGACGTCCCTCTCCTGTAACAACAACATCTGCATCAACCAGCAGTTTTTCTAAAGATATGGCATCCAAGACGATTTCTATGCCAGGTTTTAAAGATACATTTTTGAAAAAAGTTTTAAAAGCAAAGCCCAATCCACCTGCAGCTCCAGTTCCTGGAACATCATCATTATGAACTCCGAATTTTTCATCAACTGTCATGGCAAAGTTTCTAACTATTTTATCCATGACAGCTTTTTCTTCTTCCTTTACTCCCTTTTGCGGTCCGAATACATATAATGCGCCATTTGTACCATATAAAGGATTTTTGACATCGCAAGCAATATTAAAATGACAAAGTTCCAGTCTTTCATCAACGCTGCTTAAATCTATCTTGTCAACTTTATCAAGATTTTCAAATTCCAAGGAAAGAAGTTGTCCACAAGAATCATAAAATTTATATCCAAGCGCCTGAAGCATACCAAAACCAACTTCTGTGGTTGCACTTCCGCCGATTCCTATAATGAACTCCCTGCATCCTCTTTCCATGGCATCTTTTATCATCTCGCCAAGTCCATAACTTGTTGCTTTCCATGGATCAAGTTTATCTCTGTCAACAAGAGTAATACCTGCTGCCTCTGCCATTTCGATAACTGCAGTTTTATTATCAGATAGTATTCCATATCTAGCAGTAACTTTTGATCCTAAAGGTCCTGTGACTTCTATATCCACGAATTGTCCGCCAAGTCCGGATATAAGTGCCTGCGTTGTACCTTCACCTCCATCAGCCAAAGGCATTACTGTAACTTTATGATTTCCTGCTTTTAGTATACCTGCCTTTGCTGCTTCCCCGGCTTCCATTGAAGTCAGGCTTCCTTTAAATGAATCAATTGCAACTACAATTTTCATACCTACTCCTATCTGCTTAAATTATCTAGATATTTAATAATTCCATATGCGGCCCTCTTTGCTTCACAAGCTGCATGAACAACTGTATTAGAGCCATGAACCACATCTCCTGCTGCAAATACTCCGGGAACTGTTGTCATACAGTTTTCATCTGTTATGAGCAGCCCTTTATCATTTGCTTTCAGATCATCTGTTGTCAGAATAAGCTTATTTTTAGCAACCTGGCTTATCGCTATAATAGTTGAATCTGCCATGATCTGAACAGTATCTTCTTCATAGCCTATTACTTTATCATTTTCATCAAATCTTGCAATTTTAAATACCGGTCCCTTATCTGTAATACTATCTATATCATATCCAAATTCGAACCTTGCACCATCAAATCTGGCGAATTCCAGCTCATCATTACTTGCTGCGATTCTTTTACTCCTCGCATATAACGTAACTTCTTTGGAACCATGTCTTATAGCTGTTCTGGCTACATCCATTGCAACATTTCCCATTCCTATTATAGCCACTTTTGATCCCAGCCTGAAAGCATCAGGTTTGGATAAATAAGCGATTCCATAATGAACATTTGAAAGACTCTCCCCAACTATTCCAAGAGTTTTAGGTCTCCAAACGCCTGTAGCAACAAATACAGCTTTATAACCATCTCTGAACAGATCATCTATTTTGAGAGCTCCGCCGAGAACTGTATTAGGACGAACCTTGACATTAAGCTTATCCAGTACTTCTTTATATTTGTCGACCAGATTATTGGAAAGCCTGAACTCCGGTATACCGTATCTAAGCATTCCTCCAATTGCCTCTTTTTCCTCAAAAATAGTTATTGGATAACCTTTCTTTGCCAGAAGAATTGCTGCAGTAAGCCCGGCAGGACCACTACCAATTATAGCAATCCTGTCTTTTTTGGGGCCTTTGGTTTCAGCTTCAAATTTATCCAGATAAGAATCACTTATATATTTTTCTATCTCGTAGAACTGTACCGGACTTGCCTTCCTTCCAAGAACGCAATGTCCGGCACACTGTGCTTCGTGATCACAGATAATAGCACATACTGCAGACATAGGATTATTTTCAAAAAGCTGCCGCTCTGCTTCCGTTCGATCACCACTCTTTATCAAACTTATAATTTGAGGGATATTAGTGTGAATCGGGCAGGCTTCCATACACATAGGTTTCTTACATTGCAGACAGCGATTTGCTTCAGTCATCAAATGAATTCCCATAGTGTTGTACTTTTTTATAATAATCCTGCTTTAGACATCTCTTCCTTTATTTTATAAAGAACAGGGCCTTCCGGTGTCTTTAAATTAGGCTTATATGGTTCACCGATTTTATTTCCTCTAAGATTAGCCATATCTTTAGAAGCTACAGGGAAACTGGCTTTGTCCATTGAAAGTCTAACAGGATTTAATTTAAATTGTGCCTCTAATGCACCCTTCAGATCGCCTTCTATATACTTATTGTATACATCAGTGATCATTTCCGGCATAAAATTAGCAGATGTGCAGACTCCGCCTACAGCACCGTGACAAAGGGATGCATACAAAAGAGTATCTTTACCGCCGAATACCTTAAAGTCTACATCTCTTGTTCTTCTGATAAATTCAGAAGTCTGAGTTATATCACCACTTGTGTCCTTCATGCCAACAATGTTCTCAACTTCATGAGCCAATTTTTCAACTAGATCTCCGGACATTGTATAACCAACTCTTCCAGGATTGTTATAAAGAAGAACAGGTGTATCAGGAACAGCATCTGCAATTGTCTTAAAATGCAGGAATAACTCTGTTTCGTTTGGCTTTAAAAACATTGGCTGTAAAATAGAGATTCCTGATGCTCCGTTTTCTTTAGCCATCTTTGCAAGACGAACACACTTCTTTGTGCTGATGGCACCGATTCCAAAATAAATCGGTACACGTCCTGCCGCCTGATCAACCATGATTTGAAGACCACGTTTCATCTCGTCTTCTTCAATCATATAAAATTCGCCATTACTTCCAAATGCAAGGATTCCTTTAACTCCTCCATCTATAACAAAGTCAACCTGGCGTCTCATAGATTCCTCATCTATAAGCTCATTTTCATCTATTGGTGTAATTATAGGCACTATTACACCCTTCAAAAAATCTATATTCATAAAATCTCCTACAATTAATTTTTAATATTTTCCTGCCATCAAAAATCCTAAACTCTAGCCATGGTATCAACGTACAAGACAAGGCTTCTTGTTATCAAACTTCCATCCCGGAATAAGATATTGCATTCCTACAGAATCATCTCTTGCGCCAAGATTATTATCTACATAAAGTTTATTTGCTGCCTTGATCTGTTCCATATCAACTTCAATACCCAGACCGCCTTTGGCCGGGAGTTCAATACATCCATCTTTGATCTGCATAGGTTCTTTAGTTAAACGCTCAAGTCCTTCCTGCCAGATCCAATGTGTATCGATACCATTCATCTTTCCTGGAATTGCTGCTGCACATTGAACAACCATTGCCAGTGAAATGTCAAAATGATTATTGGAATGACATCCCCACATAAGGCCAAAGTCGTTGCACAGCTGACCTACACGTACTGAACCGTTCATTGTCCAAAAATGAGGATCTGCAAGAGGAATATCCACGCTTCTAAGAGAAATGCAATGGCACATCTGTCTCCAGTCTGTATTGATCATGTTTGTAGCAGTTGGCATTCCTGAATCCCTCTTAAACTCAGACATGATTTCACGACCAGAAAAACCATTTTCTGCTCCGCAAGGATCTTCACAATAAGCAAGTACCTTTTTAAGTTCAGGTGCAATTTCAAGCGCTTCCTTAAGAGACCACGCTCCATTAGGATCAAGATCAACTCTTGCATTTGGAAAAGCATCTTTTATAGCCTGAACAGCCTTAAGTTCTTCTCTTGCTTCGAGCACACCGCCCTTTAATTTAAAATCTTCGAAACCATATTTTTCATGAGTTGCCTTTGCCTGGGCAACAATTGCTTCTGGTGTAAGTGCCTCTTCATGACGTATCCTGTACCACTCACAATCAGAATCTTCCTCTGAAGCATATGGCAGATCAGTTTTCTTTCTGTCTCCTACATAGAAGAGATAACTTAAAAAGCGAACCTTCTGTCTCTGAATTCCATCTCCCATAAGTGCTGCTGCCGGAACATTTAAATATTTTCCCAAAAGATCAAGACAAGGAGCTTCAACTGCTGTAAGGACATGTACTCCTGTACGCAGATCAAAAGTCTGTAAGCCTCTTACATCATCTTTTATATTGCTATCAAGCCACTTCTTTATCTTTGTAAGAGTCTGTTTATAATCTGCAATACTTGTGCCAACAACAATATCTTTGACCTGTTCAAGAGCGTCGGTTATCTTCTTTCCACCCGGAACTTCTCCTACACCAGTCTCTCCGTTGTCAGCATGTAAAATAACTATATTTCTGGTAAAATATGGTGCATGTGCGCCGCTCAAATTAAGCTCCATACAGTCACGTCCTGCAACCGGCCACACTTCCATTTCAGTAATAATTGGCACTGCCATCTTTATATCCTCCATCCAAATCAATTTATTTTATAAATAACCCAAGTATCAGTAATTCAATAATGCCAACGGCTGCCATTATTAGTGATATTGCTGTTTTACATCTAACCTGATCTTTTAGTTCTTCAACTCCAAACATTCCGTTCCATACCCAGAATCCACTATCATTGAAATATGAAAATGATATTGCACCTACGCAGCAGGAAATAGCCATAAGAAGAGGACTAACTGAGATAACCCCAATAAATGATGCCGAAAGTGATGCAGCGGTTGTAATAGCTACAGTAGCTGAACCAAGTGCAATTCTCATAAGTGCTGCAATAATAAAAGGAATGAGGATAACAGGAATAGGCCATCCAAGTACAAGCTCTCCAAGAGCATCACCAATACCTGAAACCTTAATAACATTACCAAGTGAACCACCTGCTCCTGTAATAAGCATTATGATACCTGTACTTTTAATAGCATCATCCATAATAGAAAGAGTAACCTTCTTATCTGCACGTCCCATAAGGCCATATATAGCAATTATTGTACCAATTCCAAGAGCTATAACAGGTTCTCCAATAAACTTAAGACAACAAACATCTATATCAAAAAGTCCAAGAACGGTATTTGTAAGTATAAGAATAAGTGGAATCACAATAGGAGCAACTGAGATAAATAATCCTGGAAGATTCTTATTACTAACCAGCATATCCAGTTCTTCCATTGATTTAATATATTCTTCTTTGAATTCTTTACGTTCAAATCCACCATTGTCATTTGGAATCTGATAAATTTTCTTACCTATATACTTACAATATAAAACTGCTACAATAAGCATTGGAACTGAAACTAATGCACCCACAACAATCATCTGTCCAACATCTACTCCCAGCATACTTGCTGCAGTAGTAGGTCCTGGAGTAGGTGGTACAAGGCAATGTGTAAGCTGAAGTCCAGCTGCCATTGCAAGTGCAAGACCTATTAGAGATTTTCCTGTAACCTTTGAAATTGCCTTACAAAGTGGTGCAAAAATTACAATAGCAGAATCTGCAAATACCGGAATAGAAATAAACCATCCTGTTATGGCAAGAGCCCATTCTTCTTTTTTCTTGCCAACAGCCTTAATAAATGAATAAGCCATTCTCTCTGCAGCTCCGGATTTTTCCAGAATACCGCCCATCATAACTCCAAGTCCTATGATAATTCCGGTACTTTTTAAAGTATTACCAAAGCCATTCTTTATGGCAGTAACAAGACCTGTTGTTGTTTCTGTTGAACCATCCGCCAATGTATTTGTAACATCAACAAGTGGCATTCCACCCACAATACCCGTAACGACGCATGCTACTAATAATGCTATAAATGTATGTACCTTTGTTTTAGATACAAGAAAAATCATAACAATAATACCTATAGCAAGACCCAGAAGCATTCTAGTTGATTCGCTCATTAAAAATGTTCCTCCCAATATTATCAAGTTTTTTACTTTTCTACAGAAGTATCAGAAATCTTCTCATAATAACGAACAATTGCACTGTGATCTTCTACTGCACAGCCATCATTCTTAAGAGACTGCATGATCTCCATAACCTGAGATGTAAGTGGAAGTGCTGTATCTGTAGCATGAGCTGCATTAATTGCATTGGCCAGATCCTTAATGTGAAGTTCGATTCTAAATCCAGGCTTGAAATTATGAGCCATCATCATTGGCGCTTTAGCATCAAGAACAGTAGAACCTGCAAGGCCACCCCTAATTGCCTTGTATACAAGCTCCGGATCTGCTCCATTTTTTACTGCAAGTGTAAGCGCTTCTGAAACAGCAGCAATATTAAGAGCTACAATAACCTGATTAGCCAGCTTGGCAACGTTTCCAGAACCAAGATCTCCAACATATACAACAGAACCTGCCATTGCCATTAAAAGATCATAATATTTGTCGAAGTTCTCTTTAGTTCCTCCAACCATTACTGAAAGAGTTCCATCAATTGCCTTTGGCTCACCACCACTTACTGGTGCATCCATCATTTCAACACCCTTTTTAATAAGCTCCGCTCCAATTGCTTTGCTTTCTACAGGATCAATAGAGCTCATATCTATTACTATTGTTCCAGGCTTTGCTCCATCAATAATTCCATTTTCTCCAAGACATACTTCCCTAACCTGTGGCGAATTTGGAAGCATTGTAATAATTACATCGCACTGTTTAGCTACTTCCATTGCACTGTCTGCACCAGTTGCACCGGCAGCTACAAGTTCTTCAACAGCAGCTTTGCTTCTGTTATTTACAACCAATTCGTATCCAGCCTTTAATAAATTTTTGCTCATAGGCTTTCCCATAATTCCAAGTCCTATAAATCCAATCTTCATTTTGTATTGCCTCCTTCTTAAAAAAAGATTTGTGAATGAGTTTTTAACTATGCCCATTCTAACGTTTGCTATCCATGCAAACTATTGACCAAAAGGCCAATAGAAATCACGATTTTTATATATAATGTTTCTTGTTTCATATATGAAATATAAATATTTCAAACATTTCAATTTGATTCACATTATCTGGACGTTTTTATTCTTATCACTAGTAGTGAATCGGCATTTGAAATCATTTGAAATGATAATAAAGCATTTTGTTTCACAAATGAAAGCTTTTCTAAAGCAAACAAATTCTATGCGTTTTTTACAGCAAAATAGACAGTCCGCTTTAGCTGTCTACCTGTATTTGGGCAACAAAATAGGCAGTCCTTTAAGACTGCCTATCTGTATTTTGGGCAACAAAATAGACAGCCCTTTAAGACTGCCTATCTTCATTTATTTACGATTAAAACCAATCATCTGAACTGTTTATCCGTCTATCCCCAGCTTCTTAAGTTTTCTCCATAAAGTTGTTGTGCTGATTCCAAGCTCATTAGCAATCCTTTTACGATTACCATTATATTTGAGCATAAGATCTTCCAAATGTCTGGCCTCATGCTCCTTATATATTACAAGCTTTTTTTCGCTATCATCATTTAATACATCAGGATAAAGCTGTTGATAGGTCTTAAGGATCACTCTCCCATCAATGGTCCTTTTATCCGCAACAACAACGACTCTTTCACAAAAGCTTCTAAGCTGAACAATATTCCCCGGCCATGAAAACTCTTTTATTCTTTCAATTGCATCATCACTTATTTTTAAGTATTTATTATACTGTTTTGAAAGTTCTTTTATGCTTACTTTAAAATAATATTCAAGATCCTCGATCCTGTCTTTTAAATATGGAATCTCCAGTGTTAATCCATGCAATTGATAAAACAATTCTAAATTAAACTCATTGTTTTCGATTTTCTTTATTAAATTTTTTTCTGAAAGTGCGATTATTCTTGCATCAAATTCGTCCATTGAACGAATATCCGTACTTCGTGTTTTATTAAAATTTATGCTCCTAAGCAGCTGACTTTGTGCCTGCCTTGAGAGTTTATCAATATTTTTTATAAAAAGAGTACCATGATTGGCCCTTGCAATAGCAGATTCTGTCCTCTTGGAGATATCTTTTCCCATTAAGTCTCCAAATATAAGCTCTACCTGCTGAGCATCGCTAAGTCCGTCTACATCCACTGTAACAAAAGAACAAGCCTTCCGAACGCTATTATTATGTATTGCTTCTGCAAAAATTTCTGCCTGATTACCTACACCTGAATAGATAAGTACAGGCTTTGAAGAAAGAGCATATATCTTAGCCAGTTCAATCTGTTCTTTCATCTCATCATCAATACTAATAATATCTTTAAAAGTTTTTTCCGCAACAAAGCCATTTTTTATAATATCCATATGGCTTAGGTTGTTTTTAGGAATATTACCTCCCAGCTTTTGAACAGAAATAATTGCCCCGGTAATTTTATCATCATATTGTATAGGTGCAATCAACAAAATCCAGGATTGTTTTTTTACACTGATAGTAGTTGTGTAATTCTCATGTTCCCCGCACAAAACTTTATCCACGGCATTTCTATCAAATTCCGGAACGAGCTCAAAAAGATCAGAACCAATTGCGTTCTCATCATTATTTTTAAGCATGGATTTTGCAAGATTATTTATAGCAATAATCTGATGGTTCTTGTTTATCTTGATAATTCCACTAAATGAATTATCCATAACAGTTGTAAACTGGGCTACATTCTGCTTTTCAATTTCAATTGCTTTGGAAATACGCCGAGCTTCTTCAATTGCACTATATATCGATTCGAAGGTTGATTTATACAAAAGAGTCGGATAGCCCATTTGCTCAGCTTCTTCACATATGACATTACCCCCGATGATCAGATCTACATTAAATTGCGCCAGCTTCTTTAATGCAAGAACACATTCTTCAATCTGATTAATTGTAATAACATGCAGATTTACATCGAATAATTCCTCTAGCATATCAAGATTTCCAAGCATATTTGGAAAAGCTATAAGACCTATACACGGTCTCTTATTCTTGATCATTTCCTTAGCTTTTTTTATTAAAGCCCCAACTTCCTGTGCCTGGAATTTGATAGCAACCGTAGGAATACTGGTATAAGTTTCTATAAGAACGTGCTGATATCCTCTTGCAACAATTATATCTGCTCCGGCATTTATTGCATTTCTGGCCTCGCTAATTGCATTCACAGTTTCAATACGCTTTTTAAAAACTATCTCATTTTTTATTTCTGAAGGCATATCTGAAACAATTTCCAGCATATACTCTTCCGGAAACAATAACGCAATATTTGGCATAGCACATCCTTAATCTTTCAATTTTGCTTAATTAATTTCATATTTGCTATTTGGTATTTTTACTGGTTTACAACTTCCCTTGCAAAATCAAGATAGTCAAGACAGGTATTGCATTTAGGAGCATAATCTATAAGGAGCTTTTTCTGCTCCTGAGCTTCCTTAGTCTTAACGCACTCTCTTATTACTGTCTTAAAAAGGCAGGTGCCCATCTCATTAGCACTTGTTTCTATAGATTCTCTTGTATCACGCTCAAGATTTGATCTTCCTGCATATCTTACAAGTAAAAGACCAGCTATGGAAAGATTCTTGTTCTGTCTTCTCTTTACAGCCATGATCGTATCATAGAGCTGCCTTATACCCTGCATGGCATATGCATCTGCAGTCACAGGGATTATGACCTTATCTGCTGCAATAAGACAGTTATACAAAATGATATTAAGTGAAGGTGCAGTATCTATAACAATATATTCATATCCATCAAGCTCTTCAAGCGCATCCTTAAGTCTGTAGAACCCTTCCACATCACCATCAAGCATCTTCTCGGCTTTTACAAGCAGAGGATCTGATGCAACTATATCTCCATTTGGTGTATGCTGGATTGCTTCAGTTATAGGAAGCTTATCTGAGTCTATCATTACGTCATATAAAGTTGCTACATCTTCGATCTTTGCATCATAAGTACTTGTGCTATTGCCCTGAGGATCTGCATCTATCAAAAGAGTCTTTGCTTCTTTGGATAGGATTCCTGCAAGATTAGTTGCTGTTGTACTCTTACCGATACCACCTTTTTGATTAGCTACAACGAATACTGTTGCCATATTATCCCCTCCCCGTTAAAAATCTATACTGCCGCTTACAGTATCGTTAACCACATAGAATATTTTCTGTTCCTCGGGTTTAATATAGACATCGACCTTATCAAAGTCAGCATCCTTAAATCCCTTTGAAAGCATGTCACTTTTAATGACTGAAAGTATATCATCAGTTGCTCGTTCCTTGCTTCCAAACTGCACTACAATGTTCTTTTTTGCCGTAGCAAAGCCTCCGGCAATTTCATTAGCTCTCTCAACACTACTTTTTCTGGCCATTGTTCTCCTCCTATATCAAATCTATAGTATCTATTTTATTCGTTTTATCGATAAATGCAAATCATAATTTATGAATTGTCTAAGCACTATTTTTGTTTGAAATAACATCAAAAAGCAGTTCCTTATATGATTATCTCATGCTATAATCTTACAAAATCATTTTTATTGGGGGGACAATTTTATGGAAACAATTGTTTTATATTTTTTAATGTTCGGGATTCCTGTCGGGATTTTGGCCGGTTTCATCTACTCTATTTACAAATACAGACTTGCAGACAAAAATGATAAAACGCACAGAAGAGCCTATTTGGCTATTAGCATCTTTTTAGGCATAGCTCTCTTTTGTATTCTTTTAATATACTTTTCTATCTATGTACTTTTATCTTTAATGATTGAAAATATGTGAGGTTTATCATGAGCGAAAAAAAATATTATATGATACTGTTACTGATAACAGTACTAGGATTAGCCAGCCTTACAGCCTTGCTTATATTTTCATATGTGCTATATAAAGACTGCTCTATCATCTCATATGTGGCTAACAGGGGGTGATAAGATTGAAACTTAAAAATCAGCTGATCACAATCACTGCTTTCATCCTTCTCTATGTCATCTTAAATGTCATGTGCTATAACATAGTCACTAAAAGATACTTTAATAATCAAAGTAGTGAGATGAAAAGCCGTTCTATTAATGTATCAGATTATCTTCCATTTGAAGAAGATTCGCAAATAGTACACATTGAAACAGATGTAAAGCTTACAGGTGACCTTCCTGTTATTGACGGTGCAGCAGCTCTTTATCCGGTATTCTCTTCTTTTGTTGATGCCATCTATCCTAGTGATAGCGTCATATTTGACGGCACAGACTTCACATCTGACAGTGCACTTAAGTATCGCAATACGAGAGGTGCTTACAAGGCAGTCGTAGACGGTGATGCAGATATAGTATTCTGCGCCGAGCCCTCTAAAGAGCAGCTTGAATATGCCAAAGAGCAGGGCGTTGAGCTTACATTTGTTCCTATCGGCTATGAAGCTTTTGTCTTTATTGTGGGCCAAAATAACCCTGTTGATGATCTTACCGTAGATGAAGTCAAAGGATTGTATTCAGGCAGTATTACAAACTGGTCTGAAGTCGGCGGTGATGACCGCTTAGTTGACGCTGTTCAGCGTAATGTCGGAAGCGGAAGTCAGACAGCCATGCTGGCCTTTATGGACGGAGTTGAAATGCACCGCTCATTAAACGGAATCTTAACAGGAAGGGCTATTGGTTTTTCTTTCAGGTATTATGTGCAAGGACTTAATAAGAATCCTGACGTCAAGATACTATCAATAAACGGAATATATCCTGATGAAGAAAATATAGCAAATGGAAGCTATCCAATAACAAACTATCTCTACGCTGTATATGACTCTTCCAATGACAATCCTAACATTCAGGTTGTTATGGATTTTGTCCTCTCAGACGAAGGGCAACAGATAATAAAAGAAAGCGGATATGTACCGCTTCAGTAACCCATACTGATAGTTAGTACAAAAGTAGCATAGTTAACATAAATTGATTATTTATCAAACTTTATACTCTACAAAAAATCCCTTGCAAATTTGATATCTTGGGCAACCTGTAAATATGATTTTACGACAGGAAAATCCTTTATAGGTTACCTAAGATGATCAACTTGCAAGGGATAAATCTTATTATAATAAAGTATGAAAATTCAGCGAAGAATTCTCGTAACAGTCGTGTGAGGCTTCACTTAGTTATTATTGATTAGTTGCAGCAGCCTCAATTGATACTACTACACCATCTTCAAGTGTGATCGTAACCATATCTCCTACTTCGAAATCATCTGTATAATCTTCTGATGTTTCAAAGGTTACAGATTTACTTTCCATATCTCCTGATGGCATTTCGCCTGATGGCATCTGGCCATTCATTTCAGGCATATCAGATGCATCAAATGATGCTCCATCAGAAGGAATATCAGAAGGTTTTTCGCCTGAAGGCATCTGTCCTGATGGTTTTTCACCAGATGGCATTTCACCTGACGGCATTTCGCCTGATGGCATTTCGCCTGATGGCATTTCGCCTGATGGCTTTTCTCCGGACGGCATATCTCCTGGAGGCATTCCCATACCATCTTCACTTGATAAGCCACTACCGGAACCATTCTCCATATCAGGAGCTTCGCCTGACGGCATACCACCACCTGGCATACCTGACACTTCAAGTGTTATAGAATCTTCGCTTATCTCTGTAATAGTACCTGTATAAGTATTTGAACTAAGCTCATAAGATGATCCTTCTACAGAACTTCCTGTGCTGGCAGTTCCCTCTTCATAAAGCACGCCATTTACATAAAGGTTATAGTCATTAAGCTCAATCGCATCTTCATCGCAAGTAAGTGATGTAATATAAGAATCCCCTGTAAGACTCCATGTACTGTCATCATCAAGACTTACATATACAGATCCCTGTTCGGAGCTTGTGTTAATAGCACCGTCATATGAAGAACCGTCTGCAAGGTACATATTAAGGCTTGATACAGAATCTACAGTTATTGCTCCATCAATGTCCTGGCTTGTAGCATTTAATGTTACGTTACCACCATTTGAACCACTGCTTCCCCATGCATCAGCTGCTGCTCTTAAGAAGTCTCCATCAGCATATGTAAAGTCAACATCAGAAAGATTTATAGTACATGTAGTATTGGTTACAAAGAACATGTGGCCATTATTTGAAGTCATGCTTCCACCTGTCATGGTAAAAGAGGATGTGCCTTCAGAAGCATCTCCTGACATAGACTGATATATAAGTACATTCTTGTATTCATCAGATTGAGAATTCTTGGTATTATTACCTGTTGCCGATACATTTGTAAGACTTACACTATTACCGCCCTCTACAACGACAGCTTCAGATGTTGTTGCCTTAAGGGTTGCATTAGATACAGAAATGTCTGCTGTTGAATATATTGCAGGTGAACCGGAACCTGATGTTGAATAAGTTCCTCCTTCAACATTTACATCTCCGCCGCCTCTGTCACTTCTGATAGCTGCAGATGAACCGCCTGATGTAGTAATAGTCAGATTACTTGCATTCATCGTAGCTCCGCCGGTTGTCATGATACCGCCGGAATTATTGGAGCTTGTTGTAATTGTTGTATCAGATACATTTACAACAGTCCCTTCGCCATAGCTGAATACACCATTGGCATGAGCTCCATTTGTAGTTACTTTGGAATCTGTAATTGTAAGATTTGCGCCATTTGTAGCAAGTATGGCTGCATTTTCTCCATAAAAGTCAGCATCGTCTCCTGAAGAATCACCTGTTTTATTAACGGTGATATTATCAAGTTTTACTGTATCACCATCTACTAAAATTGCATTCTCGCCATCCGTAGAATTTGTATAGCTCTCACCTTCAACGTCAGATGATACTGATACAGCATAAGCAGAAACAGATGCAGTTGCGACAAGGCTTGCACCAAGTACGCCCATTAAGATTTTTTTATTTTTCACTATCCCTCTCCATTTCCTGGGGTTGCCCCCATATACAAAACTTTTGTTGTATTAATAGTAAATGGCGAAGTTAAATTATACCTAAAACTGTGAACTTTATTTCACAATTTAACTATATTCTGTTTAAAAGGCATATTCTATTTCATTCAATAACATTAAATAAAAGGTGCGGCGGCTAACTCACGACTAAAGTCACGAGAATGCGCCGCCGCAACTTTCAAACTCGGCACACCAAAAAATCCCTTGCTCAAATCGCAAGGGATTTTTAATGCGCTATGTTTGAATTACAGCATCTTCTTGATTTCGTCGTATACGAACTGAACCTTGGTTCCAACTACAACCTGGACAGTTGTCTTGGATGGACGAATAACACCAGCAACTCCGGCTTTCTTGATCTTCTTTTCATCAACCTGAGTATAATCACTTATCTCAGCACGAATTCGTGTTGCACAGTAATCAATATCAGTAATGTTGTCTTTGCCGCCAAGTCCTTCAATAATACACTGAGCAGTAGCTGTATAATCATCATTTGAAAGTTCTACGTCATCTTCAGTCTCCTCATCATCTTCAGCACGTCCCGGAGTCTTAAGATCGAACTTTGTAATAACTAATCTAAATATTACATAATAAATAACTGCAAATACAAGACCTACAGGAATGAGCATCCATGGATTCACAGCCATAGGAGCCTTAAAGCTTAATATCCAGTCAACAAGACCTGCTGAGAAGTTGAATCCAATTCTGAAAGGAAGAAGTGAACATACAATTGCAGAGACACCAGTAAGAACAGCGTGTACAAGATAAAGACCTGGTGCCATAAACATAAATGCAAATTCCAAAGGCTCTGTGATACCTGTAAAGAATGAAGCAAGTGAACCTGCAAACAATAATGATGCTGCAGCTTTTTTCTTGGAATCCTTAGCTGTGTGATACATTGCAAGAGCTCCAGCCGGAAGACCGAACATCATAACAGGGAAGAAGCCTGTCATATACTGACCTGTAACACCCTTTACTGCTCCATCTGCGCCTGACCAGAAGAGACCCAGATCATTGATTCCTGCTGTATCAAACCAGAATACAGCATTAAGTGCATGGTGAAGTCCAAGTGGAATAAGTGCTCTGTTGAGCATTGCGTAGATACCTGCACCTACAGCACCAAGACCAAGGATTGCTTTACCAAAAGCTACAAGAGCTGAGAAGATAACAGGCCATACAAAGTAAAGAATGACAGCTACAAGAACTGATACAACAGCTGTTACTATAGCAACACATCTCTTGCCGCTAAAGAATGCCAGCCAGTCAGGTAGCTTTGTATCTTTAAATCTGTTATAGCAGGAAGAACCTATAATACCTGAAAGAATACCTATAAATGCATTGCTGATCTTGCCAAATGCAGCAGGAACCTCTTCAGCAGAAACACCCAGGTACATTGCTACAGCGCCTGTACTAAGAAGCGTTGTGATCATAAGAAATGAAACAAGACCTGCAAGAGCACTGGTTCCATCATGATCCTTGGCCATACCTACAGATACGCCAATAGCAAACAGAATCGGGATCTGGTCGATGATAGCCGACGCAGCCTTAATAAGGAAAGCTGCCACAATACTGTTGGCACCCCAACCTGTTGGATCAATCCAATATCCGATACCATAGAGAATACCTGCTGCAGGAAGAACCGCTACAGGAAGCATCAGAGATTTACCGATCTTTTGTAAATACTTCATCATACTTTTGTCCTCCTTAGATATAATTAAATTGTAAAAACAATTATTACTTACTTAAGAGAATTGCAGCATCGCCGGAAGTTACGGCGCCGGTCTTTTTTTCAAGACCTGAAAATTTGGAATGATTAGATATAACCATAGGAGTAATTATTTCATATCCTGCACTCTTTACTCCTTCAAGATCCACTTCTACTATAAGATCACCCTTTTTAACTGTATCGCCCTGCTTAGCACGGATTATATAATGCTCACCTTTAAGTTTTACTGTATCAATACCTATATGTACCAGCACCTCAGCCCCATCAGCCGTATTAATGCAGAAGGCGTGTCCTGTTGGAAAAAGAGCTACAAGAGTTCCATCGCAAGGTGCATAGAATTTGCCATCAGAAGGAATTATCGCTACTCCCTTTCCCACCATTTCCTGGGCAAAAGTAGGATCACTGACCTGACCTATTGGAACAATCTCTCCACTTACAGGCGATGCAATTTCAATTTTATTACTCTGGAAAAGTTTATCGAAAAGCCCCATTTTTTGATCCTCCCCTTATCAAATTTTTCATAAAAAAGAAAAAAATCAGGTCTTACTTCCCATGTGTAAAACCTGATTTTCTATTACTATTAATATAACGCTATATCGTTTTTTAATCAATCTAATATGACAGTTTTCAAGAATATATCCTACCACCTTTTTACAGGGCACTTTGCATCTATCTTCAAAGCTCTTATTTCCACATAACAGCCACATTTAAGACAAGTTGCTTCCAATAAACTGTCGCACTCTCTGCATACATCAAGCCTTTTATTATACAAAGAATCAGATGCTCTCTCATTATCAGAAAGAAGCTCACGTGTTTTTTGCACGTGAGCATAAATATCTTCCTTGCCCGCAAGTTCATTTAAAAGGCATCTCTTGCATTTATTCATGAAAGACTAGCCTCAAATGAACATACAGAGTTTTTAGGAAGAGTTGTATTAAAACTTGTTCCATCGCTGCTTAGCTCTGCTTTAACTTCGCATATACCTACAGTTTCAGGATTTTCAAATGTGTTATAATCTCCTGCATCTCCTGTTACGCATCTTCCTGATACGCTACTTGCCTTAAGTCCTGAAAGCATTATATTAACATCACAAGCTTCGCTCTCAGAAAGGTTAACTACAGTAACTAAAACCTTTCCATCCTTCTCGCTGGCTGATACATTAAGACGAGGAACCTTAAGCTCTTCTTCATCATTTAAGATATCTGAATCAACGTAGCTTTCAAGATGTTTAGCATTCATATGCTTTTTATACAGATCATATACATGATAAGTTGGTGTCAGAACCATCTTCTCGCCATCTGTAAGGATCATAGCCTGAAGTACATTGATCATCTGAGCGATATTGGTCATTACTACAGTATCACAGTGGTTATTGAAGATATTAAGGTTAATACCTGCAAGAACAGCATCTCTTACAGTATTCTGCTGATAAAGGAATCCAGGATTAGTTCCATCTTCAACATCAAACCAGGTTCCCCACTCATCGATTATAAGACCGATCTTGTGATCATCTGTCTCATACTGCTTGATGATATTACTATGGTTATTGATCATAGTATCCATCTTAAGTGTGTTATGAAGAAGTCGATAATATTCATCCTTGGTGAATCCTGTAGCCTTACCCTTATTGTTCCATTCATAGGTTACTGTATAGTAATGGAATGTAATAGCATCGATCATGTTGCCTGCACGCTCACATACAGTCTTGGTCCAGTTATAGTCAGGCCCGTTACTTCCTGAAGCAATCTTATAAATAGGATGCTCAGAATCATAATTTCTCATATATGTAGCGAATTTTCTGGCTTCATCAGAATAATACTCGGCATTCATATTGCCGCCACAGCCCCATGCCTCATTACCGATTCCCCAGTATTTGATATTCCAAGGATCCTGACGTCCATTTTCACGTCTTAAATTAGCCATAGGTGATATGCCGCCCATGTTACAATACTCGATCCAGTCAGAAAGCTCCTGAACAGTACCGCTTCCAACATTACCGGACAGATATACATCACAGCCAAGCTGCTCTGCAAATTCCATGAATTCATGAGTACCAAAAGAGTTATCCTCTGTTACACCGCCCCAGTTAGTATTTACAATAGTCTTTCTCTGCTCCTTGGGACCGATTCCATCCTTCCAGTGATAAGTATCCGCAAAGCATCCTCCTGGCCAGCGAACAAGCGGAACCTCGATATTCTTAAGAGCCTTCATTACATCAGTTCTTACGCCATTTACATTAGGAATATTATCCTCATCTTTAACATATATTCCTTCATAAACACAGCGTCCAAGATGCTCTGTGAACTGACCGTAAATATTCTTATTGATAGTGCCCTTACTTACTTTGCCATTAACAATAATGTGATTCATCTTTTTCCCCCTCGGTAAAATTAGTAACTCAATTCATCTTACTATCAGCATGACCAAAAAACAATGATAGAATGCCAAAAAATCCAGATTTTTACTTGTATCTAGCGATAATTAATACATACAACCTTGGCAAAAAAATGGTCAATTTCACTTCACATTTTCTTCATATCTGATTTAGGCATCATTTAGGTTTACTTATTATCATTAAGCACATAAAGAACAGCACACGTTCTTTACCCTACAAATTTTTTTCATAATACTTTGGCTATCCTCCCCTCGGATAGCCTCCTCCCAAAAATTCGAGCCAGGACAAATGTCCTGGCCTTTATATATTTGATTGTATTATCTCTTGCAATTTGATAGCCAACAGCCTGTAAAGAATTTCCTTGTCTTAAAACTCTTATAATTCAAGGCATAATATCTGTAATTTTATATTCTGGGATCCAAACTCGCTTACGCTCAAACAGGTGGATCCCAAACAGAATATAAAATTCCATCTATTAAGCTCTTGAATTGAATAAGATTTTTAAAGAACGCGAAAATTCTTTACAGGCTGCCCTGGCCATCAAATTTGCAAGAGATAAAAGTACTTATAAAGTAAGAAGTCATTTAAACATATGATCAACATTCGATAATTATTTTTTAACTGATGATTTTTATAATCCAGTCTTTTAGTATAACAGCCTGATTCATCTCTTTGTCTCTGGCTGCAAACAACAAAAGGACATCATCTTCTTTAAGTTTATCCAGAACCAGCATTTTAAAATTCTGAGCATATACACTATTGTTGAGTTCATCTATATATCTTCTTCTAAACTCATCAAATCTATCCTGATCGTGACCGAACCACTTTCTAAGCTCATTTGAAGGTGCAGCTTCTTTTGCCCAGTAAAATGGTTCAAGCTTTTCTTTATTTATTCCTCTTGGCCAGAGCCTGTCAACCAATATGCGGTATCCATTTGTATAAGGAATAGCCAGATTTTTTTGCGTATTATATAAAACATCATCTGAATACATCTTGATCGCCTTTACAAGATCGTACACCCGCATGGTTTTTAGCTTATGCTTCATTTTACTTTGATTCTCCAAAGAACAGTTCAAGGTCATCTTCAACGGTTCCTATTCCTGCGATTCCAAAGTTATCAACAAGTACCTTTGCAACGTTAGGAGACAGGAATGCCGGAAGTGTAGGTCCAAGGTGAATATTCTTAACTCCAAGGTATAATAGGGCAAGAAGAACTATAACTGCCTTCTGTTCATACCAAGCAATATTGTAAACAATAGGAAGGTCATTCACATCATCAAGTCCGAATACTTCCTTAAGCTTGAGTGCTATAAGAGCAAGTGAATATGAGTCATTGCACTGACCTGCATCAAAGACTCTTGGTATTCCTCCTATGTCGCCAAGGTTAAGCTTATTATATTTGTACTTTGCACAGCCTGCTGTCAGTATTACTGCATCCTTTGGAAGCTTTGTAGCAAATTCTGTGTAGTAGTCTCTTGACTTCATTCTTCCATCGCAACCTGCCATAACTACAAACTTCTTTATAGCGCCGCTCTTTACAGCATCGACAATTTTATCAGCAAGAGCGAACACCTGCTCATGAGCAAATCCGCCGACAATAGTACCTTTCTCTATCTCCTCTGGAGCCTTGCACTTTAGAGCCTGTTCTATTATAGGTGAGAAATCTTTGACCTGACCATACTCTCCGTCTATATGTCTGCATCCAGGGAATCCTGTAGCACCTGTTGTCCAGAGTCTGTCCTTATAGCTTGCTGCAGGAGGTACTATACAGTTAGTTGTCATAAGGATAGGTCCGTTAAATTTCTCAAATTCTTCCTTCTGCTTCCACCATGCATTACCATAGTTACCTGCAAAATGAGGATATTTCTTAAATGCCGGATAATAGTGGGCAGGAAGCATCTCTGAATGAGTATATACATCAACTCCGGTTCCCTTAGTCTGCTCAAGAAGCTGTTCAAGGTCCTTAAGATCATGACCTGAAATAAGGATACCAGGATTATCTCTAACTCCTATATCAACTGTAGTAATTTCAGGATTGCCATAAGCACCTGTATTTGCAGCATCAAGAAGTGCCATTCCATCTACGCCGTATTTACCTGTTTCAAGTGTAAGTGCCACAAGATCGTCAACACTTAAACTGTCATCAAGAGTCTTGGAAAGTGCCTTTTGAAGGAATGCATCTATTTCTTCGTTATCTTTTAATAAAGCATTTGCATGCTTTGAATATGCAGCAAGTCCCTTTAAGCCATATGTGATAAGCTCTCTGAGTGAGCGGATATCCTCATCTTTAGTTGCAAGAATTCCTACTTCTTTGGACATAGCCTTTTGAGCATATTCGCTCTTATTTCCATTCCATGTTGCTGCATCCGGTAATCCTGTTTTATCTTCAAGTCTTTCAAGAAGCTCTTCTTTTACTGACAAAGTCTTATTTATTTTCTCAATCAAAGAGTCATTATCAAAGTTAGCATTTGTAATTGTGGCAAAAAGATTTACAGATACGATATGATTAACTGACTCATCTATATCCTTGCCCTCTTCTCTAAGTCTTGTTGTAACAACTGATAATCCCTTGGTTACATATATGAGAAGATCCTGAAGAGCTGCAACTTCCGAGCTCTTGCCGCACACACCTGCCATAGTACATCCGGTTCCCTTTGCTGTCTCCTGACACTGATAACAAAACATACAATTTTCCATAGTCTTAACCTTCTTTACCTTTATATATTTATTGTATTTATACCTTCATAGTCTTACTTAGAAGATAATAATTACTTTATTTACTAATTGAATAGTGGAATGAATCTTTCATTGAAAGACTAAGTCCTGTCCCTTCAAGCATTCCGTCCATAACTGACTTTCTTATCTGATAATAGTCCTTAGTATTACTGCCAAAAGAAGCTGCGTGGACATCCTGTGTCATCTCCCATGTAAGGCTATCTGCTGAGCTGTCAGTGATCTGATTAACGTGATCACAGGGCATACCGTTTACGAAGAAATTTTCAAAAGCCTGATAGGCATCAGTTGCAAGAATACCTTCATCAAGACTGTTTTCCTCACCAAATTCAAAAGCTGTTTCCTTGATCTTTGAAAGTCTGTCTTCTCTGCCTTCAAGAACAGTTCCAAGAAGATCTGAATATCTGCCCTCAGCATAGCCTATAGCACTCTGAAGCCAGCCGTGAATATTGTCTTCATCAATTGATGTTTCAAGATCAGGAAGATCATATACATAATCAGATGTATCGCTTATCCAGCCCTCACTTACGCTAAGCTGTGCTATCTTTTTGGTAAGTTCTTCCTGTTTTTTGATCTTGTCATATAACCAGAAATGAATAGGTCCTAAAAAATCGCTCATCAGACAGCCTCTCTTCCTTCTATCATTGCATTTAATGCATCAACTACTGGCTCTGCATCAAGGCCATGTACAGCGCATGCATCAGATAATGATTCTGCCTGTGATGCAGGGCATCCAAGGCAGTGCATTCCTATACCCATAAGGATATCTGCACTTTCAGGATAAGTATTTACGATCTCTCCTATCAGAGTGTCTCCATTTACAAATGTATTAGCCATTTTTATACCTCCAAAATATTTGTTTCTTGAATTTATGTTTGCATTTTAATATAATCCAAATAACAATTATGTTGTTGCAACAACAAAAGGAGATTTTTATGAATTATTTTTTCCTGAGTAATACACCTCTTTTTCACGGGATTAAAGAAAATGAGATCAAAGGGCTTTTAAACTGTCTTTCAGCCCATGAAAAGACCTATAAAAAAGACGAACTTATCTTAAGAGCAGGGACAAGTGTTCATGAGATAGGTCTTGTTGAAGAAGGCAGTGTTAACGTCATGGTGAATTTCTACTGGGGCACCAGCAATATTTTCGGACATATAGAAAAAGGAGCTATCTTCGCCGAAAATTATGCTGCAATTCCCGGCAAAGAGCTCCTTTGTGATGTTGTTGCACAAGAAGATACCACTGTGCTGTTTCTCGATTTTACTAATATTATTACTACCTGCAAAAAATCCTGCAGTTTTCATAACAGACTGATT
>NZ_JAILQF010000281.1 GCF_024699075.1 Butyrivibrio sp. | reverse complement strand
AAACAAGGGCGCCGGAGGCGCCATATAATACACACCAAAATATACATATTTATGCTATATGGGGAATTATTAAAAAGGGCCGCGCGAATTTATAAGAAAGTAGCGAAGCGGACTACGAACATCATTTGATATTGTTTCAGCCCCTCGTCAAAATGTAGTATTATAAATTAAAGCTGATAGTTTCAGAAATCCGCAATCCCTGCGAATTTCTGAAAAAAATTCCTATTAACCATGGCGCTATGCGCCAATGCCAGATAATGTTAATGATCATAAATCAGGATGATTTTAATCTTATAAAATAAAAGGAAAATTTATGGATAATGATAATACAATTCTAATAGGCCATGTAAAAGATCTGGCCGGCAGAGCCTACCAAAATGATTACACAACGCATACTAACTTCCTGGGACTTTCAGAACTTGCAGCTGTGCTTGATGAAATTAATAAAAGCGGCGGATCTGTAGCAAACCAGGTTTATAACGGCGTAAAATTTACATTATATGGAGGCTACGAAGACAGCGAACGAAATGTCCTTTGTTTCCTTCCTTCTTATCTGGATGCCGAAGGCTTAAAACTTCAGGAAGATGAAGGCGGATCCATCGTATCCTGCCTTAAGGTTGTGCCGGTAAATGCAAAATTTGCAGATAAGCTTACTCACAGAGATTTTCTTGGCAGTTTAATGAACCTTGGAATCGAAAGAGATATCATAGGTGATATCCTCGTTTCAGAAGATGGACAAGTTGCATATTTATTCATACTAAAAGATATGGAAGAATTAATATGTAAAGAACTTATCCGCATCAAACATACTTCCGTAAAATGCATTCCGGTTACAAATAAAGAATGTGATATAAGACCTTCTTTTGAAGAAATTTCAGGATCAGTTGCTTCTGAAAGACTTGATGCTGTTCTTGCCTTTGTCTACAGAATATCCAGAAGTCAGGCCCAGGAACTTGTATCAAGGCAGTTCGTCTTTATTGATGGACGTACTGCTTATAGCGCTGGATATGATCTCAAAGAAGGATCAAGAGTTTCTGTAAGAGGCCATGGCAAATTCAAGTACCTCGGTCAAAATGGTAATACAAGAAAAGGTCGCCTCGTGATCAGCGTCGCTGTTTATAAATAGCGAAAAAGTTTACATGCCTTTTATTATCATAAACATTACTTTTTTAGATATATTCTTCTTGTTGCATCATATACTGCTTGTTAAAATAATAAGTATAAAGATATATACAGGAGAAATAAAATGATCCTATATCATGGTTCCAAAAGCGGAATTAAAGGAAGTATTCAACCTATAAGCAGAGCTGAATGTGACTTTGGATGTGGCTTCTACATGGGAGACAAAGAAGATCAGCCCAAATCTCTGGTTTCTGAATTTAAAGACAACATGTTCTATGAACTTGATTGTGATTTTTCCGGCTTGAAAGTTCTGGAATTTACAGATGATTATGAATCACAGCTGAACTGGAGCCTGTTCATCGCATATAACAGAAAACAGTTTGATCCTAATAAATATACAAAGCTTGCCCAAAAATATGATGCCTATAATCAAAACTATGATGTTATAACAGGCCTTATTGCAGATGATAAAATGACTGAAGCTCTTCAGCGTTTCTTCGATGGAACCTTTAGCGATAAAGCCTTGATAGCAGCGATGTCACGTGTAAAACTTGGTCGCCAGTTTGTTGCAAAGACAGAAATAGCCTGCAGTAATAAACATATCAAAATAGTAAGCAGTAGAAAACTTTCTGATAATGAACTGCATACTGCAAAGTCTTTTAATGAGCAAAGAAGACGTCAAAATACAACAGTATTAAATGAAATTAGTACCAGGTTCAGACGAGCAACAGATGTGAAGTTTTTTGATGAAATCCTTGAGGAATATGGCTTATGAAACTTGATAGTTCAGATACATTCACATGCGAAATGTCAGGAAGACTATTTGCTCTTTCTGTGAAAAAAGGCTACGATTCCGTAGACTTCGTAGATAAACTGATGCATTCTGAACTTGCACAGCACCTCTACAAGAAAGAACAAAGCCCAATGTGGCTTGGAGAAGCCTACCTTATGAGTACATTAGAAACAGAATGTTCAATAAATCGAGGTGCTTCTTATGATATAGATATGATGGAATGGGCAGGGTGGATCTTTAAATACTGGAGCATCGCATATCCTGACGATACTCCAATGAATATTTATATACAAGCCCCAATACAAAAACTTAAAAATATGTATATAGGTCTACATGTAATGTCACCAGATGTTCAGATTCAGGATATTAAAGAGCTATTCTACAAAAATTAGTAGAATAGTATAGTTTATAATTTCAAAAAAATGAATAAATAATTCAAACTTCGCACATAAAATTCGTAATCTTCCTAGCTATCAAATTTGCATGGAGATGTGATTATTTATTATGTGCGAAGTTTTAAAATTAATCTTTTGAATCTACACCCCTGTCCAGGCGCATCTTTATCATATCGAATAATAAATCCTTCTGTTGTAATATCTATATAATATCGGTAAAAACAAACTTTTTTACAGATGATTATTTTAAAATCATCAGATTTTATATTTATCAATAAAATGTTAAAAACTTTAAACTTATATATTGACATTAATGGAAACTGGTTATAATATTTTAATCAGTTTTAAGAAAGTTAAAAATATTTAATTAAAGAAACTGTATCATGTGGTTTAGTAAACTACATGACGTGATGCGAAACTTCATAACATAAAATAGTTTCTTAAATTAAGTACAATCAATTTTTTCTTATTTAGTAGGAGGAAACTAAAATGAATTTTGAAGACGTTAAGAAGATTATTGTAGACACACTTGGCTGCGACGAGGATAAGGTTACTGAGGATGCTTCTCTTACAGAAGATCTTGAAGCAGATTCACTTGACCTTGTAGAGCTTCACATGGCTCTTGAAGATGCTATCGGAACAAAG
>NZ_JAILQF010000231.1 GCF_024699075.1 Butyrivibrio sp. | reverse complement strand
CTCGCAAACGCTTCGCTTTTTGCTCGTTATAAAATCACTGCTGACGCAGTTCTACGGGTACGGGGCTTATAACCCCGCACCCGAAATCAAGATATTCCCACCACCTAAAGGTGATGGGTTATCTTGATCATTTTATATATTACTATTCAAAAAATTACTATTCTGAATAACTCATTGTTCCAACTGTCTTTGGTTAAATGATCATTTTGAGTATATCCTGGGTTTTCCAAGATAGTAGCCCTGCATATAATCGACATCTGTATGCATAAGGTACAAATACTCTTCTTCGGTTTCAACTCCCTCTGCAAGGACCTGAATGCCGCGTTTGTGAATGTTCTTGATCATGTCATCAAAGATCATCTGGTTAATTGGATCCGTATCTATATTTGTTATATATTTCCTGTCTATTTTTATAAGATCAGGATTATATGTATTAATGCAGACAAGATCAATATTTTCACCAGTTCCAAAATCGTCAATTGCAAGATGAGGCATAGCTCCGGCTTCAATTATAGCTTTTTTCTTTAAATCCCAGGCCTTTGCACTATGCTTGGTATATTCAAGCATTTCTATATAGAATCTGTCAGCCATTTCACTGCCGCCAAGTTCTGATGTTGCTATAGCCATCTCTTCTGACATACAGGTTTCAGGTATACTATTCAAAAATAAAAAACCATCGAGCTCTGCTTCCATAAAGGCTTTGGTACCATAATAGATAGTTGTTTCTTCTATCTTATCAAGTCTCCCTGCCTTTTCATATGCACTTATAAGCTCTAATGGAGTGCATCCCTCCGGCCTCATTAATGCTTCATGACCATAGATATCTCCGGTTCTGACATCAAAAATTGGCTGAAAAGCAAACTTCATATTGTTTAAATCTGCGTCGCTGTTTGGAATATAGATGACGGGAATCCTCGTTATCGTATCCATAATCTACACCTTTCTAATAGTTTGAAATCCTTTTCAAACAACGAATTGGCTATGAAAATGCCAATTACGAACCTTTAGCCTGTTTTCATACTAAGAACTAAAGGCCAATGTAATTACACTTGATAACTTTTCCCTGGAGAATGCGTTTCTAAATTATATGTTTAGAAAAAGTGAAGCTGGCTGGCAGTTAAGCCCCTATAGTTTTGCGTCGCCGGATTTCTCCGGGTTTGCCAAGTTGTAATTAAAAATATATTATCATAACAAAAGTATTATAATTACAAACAATTATTCCCGCAATATGATATATTGCACAAAATATATTTTTTATTGAACACATTTGTAGGATATTTTAGATAATACTCTAGTCATACTCTCCATACTCGCAGCCAATATGAGTCGCTTCTACCTCATCTACAAGCAGAAGCTCACCATCTTTTTTGTCATATAATCTGACACATCCCCAGCCATTACCGCCATTCCACAAGTTATTATGCCTTTTAAGGCCATCCGGTGATTCATAATTTATAAACAGCATATCCTTTTTGAGACAATGAACCTCTGTTTCCATTACAGAATGAATATTCTCCTGTCTTACATGCCAGATCACTTCCTCATCTTTTTCATCAAAGCTAAACTGGGTCTTAATTTTAAGATGAAGTTTGGAGAAGTTAAAATCATACTCTTTACCTTCATAGTAAAATACGCCTAGAAGCCGTCTATCAAGGGGAACAAAGTAAATCTTTGGGCGGCCACCACCAATATCAAACACACTATTTTCGAGTTTCTTCCCTGTCTTTTTACTTACAAGGCAATTTGAAGACAGCCATACCCAGGGGCTTGTAAAGTCTCTTCCCCAGTTTTTGTCTGCATATCCATAGCTCTTGTCTGGTACAACACTGTACTTCCTTCCATTAAAAGTCACACTGCCGCTATATGCACTCTTCATGCCTTCAGCATGCCAGTACATTGCAAATGCTTCCATATCTCTAAGCGGTTTACTTGCTCCATAGCCAACATTAAATGCAATCTGCTTGTCAATTGTAAGATCAAAAGTTATATCTCCGGAATCACACATCCATTCAGGGTGTGCAAGACTCTCTCCCATAGATATACTTATACTGCCCTTAAGCGCAGTCTCGCAGGCAAGGCAGTCTCCCGCACTTATCTTATAAGGAGCGCTTTTATGCATCTTAACATCTTTTAGTGAGAAGAATCTATGCAGCTGACAGGCATCTTCACCCCAGGTTCCAGCTTTTACCATTAGATACGAAGGACGCTTACCTTCTTTCTTATTAGCAGAAAGCTGACCAAGTACTGGCTCATCCTCGGAAAGTGCCGGATTACATATTAAAAATTCGATGAAGAAAGGCTTATCTTCGCCCGTTGTGACGTCCTGCGCCGTAAATGAATGCCACCACCAATCATATCCCTGATGTGCCAAAGGACCATGTAACATAAATGCATTACGCTTTTTGCTGTGTCTGTTGAATTTTCCCATCTCTATACTTGTCCTTTTAT
>NZ_JAILQF010000176.1 GCF_024699075.1 Butyrivibrio sp. | reverse complement strand
GGCACTATAAGCATTGTCAGCTGACTCAACAAGTGATGACTCTGCTTCATGACTTTGAGCTACTCTGTCTGACCATATACTATAGCTACTATCTGCTCTATGATCTGTGAGTATATCTCCTTCATTATCAGCAAGCCACTTCCCAAGATATGCAGATACTCTGTTCATACCACCAACATTAAGGTGACCGGAATCATTAAGATCTGTATAGAGATTAACAATGCTTGTATCCTGAATCATATTAAGACATGGTATTCCATACTCAGCAGAAATTGCTTCTGTAGTAGCTGCAGCTGCCATATCCTGAGACTCTACTTCAGCAAGGGGAAGGAACATAGTAACCACTTCTATTCCGCGTAACTGACATTCTTCTATTATCTTCCTTAAATACTTCATGCTTACAGTCTCTTCTGTAAATCCGGATGTTTCTTCTGCAAGAGTATATGTGCCATGAACAAGAGTCCTCTTTTCACAACCCATAAGAAGATTCCTGTCGCTTGTACCATTAAGCCTTAAGAAATCGTTATTATCAAGTTCAGTCCATCTCTCATGATAAAGCTCAAAATCAAAGAGAAAGTCCTGATGAAGGTCTGTATCGTATATAAGATCTTCAATAGCAGCTTTCTTGACATCAGAATATGGCCAGCAGTCCATATTGAGATGAAGCTGTTCTACTGATGTGTTAAGATCATCTGCTGTAGCATTTTCATCCATAACATCAATATACTGGTAATTCTTCTCAAGCATGTATGCATCTACAAATACAACCTTGGGATTACAATACTGAAGAGCCATCATTAGCTCCCAATAGGTAGTAGACATAACACTTCCATGTCCGCCCATGTTATAGCCTGTGTACCCGTACTGTTCAAATATCTGTACAGGATTTACACCATTTATGACATGTGAAGATCCCAGATACAGAACATCTATCTGATCTGCTACGTCAAAAAAGTCTGCGTACTTCTCATAGCTTTCTTTCCTTTGAACCACCTTAAATACTGCCTGCATAATGATAGCAGCTATAGCTATAAGCGCTATAGCTTTTACTATGAATAGTACTAGGTTTTGTGACTTATTATTTTTATTTCCAACTTGCTCTTTTATATCAGCCATTTTGGTCCTCATATATTGATCTATATTTTCTCGTATAGAATATTAGTCAATTATTATAAGCATTGACGAAGCTCTAAAGTATTAATTATTACATGCTATTTAAAACTGAACATATATAAAGCTTGTAGCATCATATCCGTGTCCCCATACTCCGCATACGCTGATAAGGACAAGTGCTCCTATATAAATACACCATCTGATCCAAAGGCTTTGTCTGGATATGACTCCCGGAATATCACAGCCTTTGCATTTAAAGATATCTGCTATTACCATAATCACAAGGCCTACAATCATAAGATTAAAGTTAGGTCTATCAAGACCAAGTGTATAAAAGGTTCCATCTGTAAATACCCATGGTGTAAACTTCCACATATTCTTCATGATCAAGATGGCTTGGGCAAATGTATCTTTGCCAAAGAATATAAGTGCAAATGCAAAAAGAAAGAAGGTAAATGCTGTCTTAAGTAATCTGTGGGAAAAAGCTTTCCTGTCTATATGAAGTATCTTAACAAACTTATTCCTTAGAGGCATTAGTACCATTCCAATAACCTGGAAAGCTCCGTTCAAAAGGCCCCATACAGCATATGTCCAGGCAGCGCCATGCCACAAGCCGCTAGCAAAGAAAGTTATAAGAATATTAATATACTTTCTAGCCTTACCTTTCCTGTTACCTCCAAGAGAGATATAGATATAATCTCTGAACCAGGTAGAAAGCGATATATGCCATCTGCGCCAAAACTCTGCCACGCTTGTTGAAAGAAATGGAGAATCAAAGTTGTCCATAACCTTGATTCCAAGGACTCTAGCACTTCCTATCGCTATGTTGGAATATCCACCAAAGTCAGTAAATATCTGAACTGCATACATGAGTACTATAACAAATACTACACTTCCACTATAGGCAGAAGGATTAGCATTAACAGTACTTACAAGGACACCGATTCTGTCTGCTACTATCATCTTAAGGAAAAAACCCCAGATTATCTGCAAAAGCCCTTTTCTAACATTGTCCTCATCAAATCCGGGAAGCTTCTCATACTGAGGAATCATATTGCCGGCACGTTCAATAGGACCAGATACTACTGTTGGGAAGAATGATACAAATAAGGCATAATTTACAAGGCTTTTACTTGTTTCAATCTTCTTGTGATATACGTCGATTACATATCCGATCATCTGTAGAAGATAATAGGATATACCAAGAGGCACTATAATGCTCTCAAGTTTAAACTCAGAACTTCCTGTCGCAAGTTCCTGAATATTCCTTATAGTTGTACCAATCATTCCTGTATATTTAAAGTATACAAGGCTTGCTACAAGTAATACTACAGTTGTGACAAGTACTGCTTTCCCATTCTCAGGCTTATTCTCAATAAATCTTGCCGCATAATATGAGATCATTATGCCTATAAGTATCACTATAAGGTACAATGCATCATAACTTGCGTAGAACGCAAAGCTTGCTATAAGAAGCCAATACGGGCGTATCTTCTGCGGCAATATGTAATTAACCAGCGCCACTACCGCAAGAAATATCAAAAAAAACATTGAGCAAATCTGCATAAATTCCTCCGCTCAGGATATTTACATTTAAAATACCCTGTTCCCCTTTTCATCTATAAGAATCCAATCTTTCCAGTAATCTGTCATCTCTCTTGAATTAACTTCCTGATTGTTCCTCATTTTGTAGGTCCTGATCATCTCTTTATCCGAACGCTTATTGAGTCTTGCTCCCCAGAATGAAAATGTGGAGTTAGCACAAATATTGTATCTGCAATGACTCATAAGTTCCATATCAAGAAGGCTATTAACACCATCATTACCTGTTACTATCGTATACCTTGATGTATCGCTGTAGTGTTCACGCGCATACTCAGGATCATTAGAAAATATGAAAAAGTGTGTCTGATAATCCTTATCAAGAATATATCTTATGGCAGCATCATAATAAGCATCTGTAGCAATGCCTCCGTAAAGCGCCTCATTCTCAGGCTGCGTTACATAATCACCACGTCTTAAATGAATGCTGGCTGTATGCCATCCATCCATTCTCCGCATTAATTCTTCATTCCTTTTCTGCATGTCAGGATCAGTGTGCTTTGGAAATACTATCTCATTTTGAAGAAATGGAAGAATGTCAGCATAATACTTGTTACAAAGGAAATACCCTTCAAGATACTTATCTTTAAAACTGTATATCTCCGGATGATACATCTTGGTCTCTTCAAATATCTTCTTAGTAGCAGGTATTAACTTATTAATTACTTTGATAAGCGTGCTTCTATTAGTAAACACGTTTCTTTCTTCATCCGTACATTCTTCAAAATCTATACCATCAAAGTACTTAAGTTCACACTTTCTAGGCGCAAGAAGGCCTTTTTGATTATCCTCATTAAACCAGGAAAGGTCAAGCTTAACTTCCTTTCCAAGACTCTTTAATTTTCTGTACATTGCGTACTGCTGCATCTGATTGCCAAGTCCGCCTGCGACTCTAATGATTAGCATAAATAAAACTCCTAATTAAATAATCTTTATATCTGTTCTGATAATTGCTATGTCAGTAATAATCGTTATTAACAACTAAGTTTAAATAAATCCATATTAACTACTCAGTTTAGTCTAAATTCATTATCTAAATAAACCTATATTCATTTAACAAGTTCATAGAGATAAAATACAGTCTCACTACCACTTTGTTCCCATTTTTCTTCTGCTATAAGCTCATAATGATCATCTATGTTATCAGGAATAGTGTCTCTGACTAGTACAAAATCCGTTTTACCAGTATTAATATATTCTCCCTGCACATCACCCACGTCACTTAATTTGATTGTCTGTGTCTGGAAGAATCTACACGTTGGAACAATACCACAGGTTGTATAAAGTCCCGCATCAAAGCATCCCATATTGATAAGTGTTGGATTCTCAATTCCTGAGTTTTCTACTATATCAGTAAAATGGTATAGCCATATATCATCTCTGTCATACTTCATAAAGAATGTATTCATGGATGTAGTATATGATATGACTGCTGCAAGGGCCACCACACAAGTGGTTACGATGATCTGTACTACATGACTACTTGTATGTGTGGAAGCATTCTTTACATCTGTAGTATCCAGATAAACTGTAGTATTTGTATTATCTGTAACTTCATCATCATTATCTGATGAAACAGGATTTATATCTCCTTTGGTTATCTTCTTCCTTATCGAATATGTAAATATATATTCTACAATACGTCCTATTGCAATCATTCCAAGAATTGTAAAAGTCCATAAAGGAAATGAATAATACTGAAGTTCAACACCACCAATAAATATAATAAGTGCTGTAAATCCAGCAAGCATAACGATGTTGAGCTTTTCGATCCATTTACTCTTCATGACTATAAAGCCAAAACCACCAAGTGCTGCAAGGACTCCGCAATAAGGATTAGACAGCATATGGTTATAGACTATCTTGAGCATATTATATAGTCGCTCTATTAACGGAAGCTTCTCGCTATATACAAATACGTTCAAATATATATATACATGGAACCAATCATATAAGGCACCATTTATAGCAAAATAAATGATCCATGGAATTGTTGCTATAAGCATACCAAGTAAAAAGAGGCATCCGTGTATTACACACCTTTTAAGTCTTATTCCAAGCATAAAGTTCTTATCTTTAGATGTATCAGTCTCATTTGACCTATGCGTAGAACTATTTTCATCTGTTTTCAGATCAGAACTGATGTCAGCTGATTTAGGAACAATAGTAAGGTCTGCTATAAGTATCATTACCATCCAGGCAAAGAAGAATCCAAGCGAATTGAATTTGATATTAAGAACGCATCCTGCAAGTATTCCTCCTATTATCAAGGTTCTATTTGATACAGGCTTTGGATATTCATTCTTAAAATATCTC
>NZ_JAILQF010000171.1 GCF_024699075.1 Butyrivibrio sp. | reverse complement strand
TTTTCCATTACGAAAATGGCTTAAAGTCAGGAAGCATATTAACAAATGTACCTGAACCTGAAAGAGATGGATATGATTTTTCAGGCTGGAAGGATGAAGATGGAAATATTCTTACATCTGATCAGATAAAAAACAAGGCAGTAATCAAAAATACAACTTATACTGCGAGATGGACGCCTAAAAATGATACAAAATACACAGTTGAGTATTATGTTCAGAATCTTAGTGATGACGGCTATCATTATATGATACAGATTGGAACCCAGTAACTTCAAATGGTACAACTGATACTCTGGTGGTGGTTTCAGACTACAGTAACAGAGAAATAACCGGATTTACCTATAATGAAGATAAAACTGCAGCATATTCAAGAGAAAAAGAGGCAGGCACAGTTCTCGAATCATCACTTGATTCTGCAACTATTAAGGGTGATGGCAGTCTTGTAATAAAGCTTTATTATGACAGAAACAGTTATACTGTAAGATTCCTTAATTATGATGGAACAGTACTTGATGAGGGAAGCTATAAATATGGAGATATGCCTTCATATACAAAAACTACTCCTGTAAGGAACTCTGATAACAAGAGAAAAGTATATCTTTTCAATAATTGGGATAAAGAAATTGTCGCTGTAACCATGGATGCGGATTATACAGCACAGTATACAGAAAAAACATTAATAGTAGATGAGGATCGTACAGTAGATACAGCACCATCTACAGATGATACACCTTCACAGCCTGATAATAATGGGGAAACAACACAGACAAGTGCATCTGAAACATCACAGACAGCTTCTAATTCGACGTCAACAATTTCTGATCAGAGAATTGCAATGACAGATGAACCTGATGTACTTGGAGCAAGTCGTGATGCTTCTAAAGACGATGCAGCTGTTCTTGGCGAGAGACGTTATTCTACAGGTGATTATGATTATACTTATAAGTATCTCATTATAATCATTGCAGCGGGACTTATTATTACACAGCTTTACTTCGGATTTGGCAAGAAGCAGAGTGATAAATAATCGTAACCCAAATAATTATAACTAAAAATAATAGTCATATATCGTGGCAAATAACTGCGATATATGGCTATTTTATTGCACTTTTCTATATGCCAATATAAGTTTTCTGTATCGGACTTATATCCTGATTTTGTGTTATAAAATCGCTGCTTACCTGTTACTATTGAGGCAGAGCAGTTTTTTATATCATAGGAAATTGCTTTCCTATGATATAAAAACACTCCGTGAGGATGCGCAGCTCGCGGAGATGTATATAATTGCTTTGCAATACCGCTCGCGCGCGAGGATTTTGCAAGCATAATCCTTTTTTGATATCAAAACTCAATTTGTGCATCTATGAATTCCTTGAATCTAGGAAGTCTAAGCGTGATAATTCCGCGAAGTCTTGCATCAATGACGCCCTTCTCAATCAGCCTTTTGCGTGGAACAGACCATTGGCTATGTGATTTTTTAGTTATTTCCAGAAGATCAGTTGCTGTCATGGAATCCTTTTGTGCTATAAATTTAAGGAACCAGCGGTCGTTTGGTGCAAGTTCAGACCATATTTTGTAATATACTTTCTGGGCCAGAACATCATCGAATTGTCGTAAGACTTCGGCTGTCAAAGTTTTTCCTTTTGAATCCCACATATATTTTCCGAGTGTCTGATATGCAAAAGCGTAGCCTTTCGTTATATATGCCATTTTCTCAGCTTCTTCAAAGGTGATTCCCAGAGTCTTTTGATAATCGTCTCTTATATAAGTTATATTAAGAGGTGTCATTTCGAATTTTGTTGCACGCAGGAAGAAAGTAAGACCTTTTGTGTTTTCCAGACTTTCTATATCTTCATATAGACCGGCAAGAACGGTATAAATCGGAAGGTCTTTCCTTATCAGTATCTGAAATTCTTGAATGAAGTCAATAATTCCCTTGGTATTTCTGGCTTCATCTATAGTAACAAGAAGCCTCTTTCCGTGTTTATTTAGTTCGGCAAGAAGTATTTCGAGAGCATAATCTATACTTGCAACAGGGCTCTTTTTTGAGACATTAATACCTATGCCAAATGCTGATAGATTCAAGTTGGCATCTACAAATTTGGTTATGAGCGGGACGCTGCTATATAGTCTGGACACAAGTTCGCTTATGATATCAGAATCTGATCTGATTCCAATCACAACCCAGTTTTTTTCATCATCGAAGTGTCTCTCAATGCTTGTAAGAGTTACTGTCTTACCGGTACCACGAATGCCTGTTAGTTTAAAGGCCTGTTCATCAGGGATATCGCTTTCAAGAGCTTCAACGATGCTGTCTATAATGCTTGCTCTGCTCAGGTATTTAGTTGGGACTTTACCAAAGCTTATGGTATATGGATTTCTATTGTTCATAAATGGTTAACCTCATGTATCTATATAATGGCACAATAACTATATAATTCTATATAAACTAATATAATTTACTATGAATATATAATACTATATAAAATTATATAAAACAACCAAACACAAGATAATCATATAAAAGTAAATAAAGTTATATTAATCATTGTCAAGATTTTATGACGCAGTAGATAAATTCATAGACAAGTAATTTGATTAAATATGAATGAGTCAGTACACTAGATATTATGATTAATTTGCAGACTTCCCATATAAACAGCATAGTATCACTAAAAATCCTGAGTAAACAGTCAAATATTCATCTTTTCACAATTTCAAACCTCACCGTATTCTGCGACAGTTTCCATCTGATATAATGTCTTTAAGAATAATTCACAATTCCTTTTCTAATGGAGGTTTACGCCCATGATTACACAGGAATATATTAATGGCATATTGGATCAGCAAAAGAAATTCTTCAAAACCGGAAAAACTTTGGATCTGTCATTCAGGATCAGACAGCTCAAAAGGCTTAAATGCGCTGTTATGCAATATGAAGATGAGATCAAAAATGCTCTTTCAAAGGACCTTGGGCGACACGGCGCAGAAGCTTATTTCTGCGATATAGGTACTATAATCCTTGAGATTAATGAAACTATAGAAGGGCTTAGAAAGTGGGCTAAACCTGAGACTCATTTTAGCGGTCTTACCTGCTTCCCAAGTATCATTACCAAAGTCTACAAGATGCCTTATGGTAACACGCTTATCATAAGTCCTTTTAACTTCCCGTTTACGTTGTCGCTTGGCGTTCTGATACCTGCTATTGCAGGTGGCAATACTGCTGTTATCAAGGCAAGCTCTAAGTCTTCATATTCTACGCAGGTTCTTAAGAAGGTGGTCGCAGCTTTTTTCCCTACTAAATATGTAGCAGTGATAGATGGAGGCCACGATGTAGCAGATATGTGCCTTGAAGCGGGGTTCGATAAGATATTCTATACCGGATCTCCAAAGGTTGGTAAGCATGTTATGGAGATGGCGTCTAAGAATCTGACACCTGTAGCTTTGGAACTGGGCGGCGAGAATGGGAACTGGTGCATTATCAGGAAAGATGCCAATCTCAAAGATGCTGCAAGAAAGATTGCCTTCTTCAAGATGCTCAACAGCGGGCAGATCTGCATCAATATCAATCAGATTGCCGTTGCCAGCGAAATTGCTGACAGATTCATAGAATTATTAAAAGGTGAGTTCAAACGCCAGATAGGCGATGATGCGCTTGTAAACAGCGAATATCCGCACCTCATCACAAAAAGCGCCTATGACAAATGTAAGTCCGAATGCGACCTTTATAAAGACAGGGTCATCTATGGCGGCAAGGGCGATCCGCTAAGCCTTAGATTCCAGCCAACTATCATATATCCTGTCAAGGACGACGAGCCTATAGTCAATCACGAGCTCTTTAATCCGCTTCTACCTATCGTGCCTTTCGAAGATAGCGAAGTGGACAAGCTCCTTGATACTATCGAATCCAGGCATCACGGACTTGCCCTATACATCTTCACTGAGAATATCGACTGGGCGCAGAAAGTAATGTCTACTATGCAGTTTGGAGGCGGCTGCATCAACGAAGTGTGCCTTCATATGATGGTCAAAGGCGTGCCTTTTGGTGGAACAGGGCACTCCGGCATGGGAGCATATCACGGCAAGTGGGGATTTATGGAATTCACACATCCTACAACTGTCCTTGTAGGGAGTACAAGATTCAACCTGCCACTAAGGGAACACCCCTATAAGGGGATTAAGCTTGGACTTATCAGATTGTTTGAAAAGTGAACTTGTTAAGGACGAGCTCCTTTATGAGATAAGCTTTTTATGAGGTAACAGTTTGATTTTTTAGGTATTAGCTTTTTTGAATGCCCCTGTGACTATGTCGTATAAGATATAGTAATAGGGGTATTTTTGTAGCTAGCAGTTTGCACAGAGAGTATGTTATGCAGACTATATTGTAAGAGAATAGTTTCTGTGTATAATTAAATAGATACGCATCAGGTATATAACTCAAACTTGTAAAGACTTTGGGGATGCCGGTACGTTTAAGTGGGAATATTGAGTACATAACTGATTGCGATAGTAATGAGGGGGAAGGGGAGACATGTCATTTTGGAGCTATCTTAAAAAGAGCAAGATCCAGCTTGTAATCTTGCTTATTCTTATAATAACATCCGCTATATTATCAATATTTCTAAATAGACTTAATACGCCGCCAAAGCTTATGTACGACATAGATAATGATCTTGCCTGGGACTATAATGGACATTATGTTGACAGGGACGGCAATATAGTTGTTGATTGCAAATACTTTAAGGATCCTAAGAGATTTAAAGACAATCCCAGAAAATATTCTCTATATATGCTTGCTACAAGTATAGTTTTTGATGAAAATATATATCATTATCCGACATTTGTAGCTGCAGGGATGGTGGATGATTATCCTTATGCACCGCTTTTTACAACCAGTTTTAGACTAGCCGACAATTTTGCCGGAGGGTATGCAACTTTCGGTATTCCGGCGGATTTTAATAGTTTTTACCCATTTAATTATGGCTATATAGATATGAACGGTGATATAGCAATTCCGCCAATATATCAGGGAGCATGGCATTTTGATGACAATGGCTATGCTATTGTGTACCAAGAAACCGGCATAGGTGCCAGAGGTTACGGAATCATCAATACCAAGGGAGAATATCTCATTGAACCCAAATGTGATCATATCACAAGAGAAAAAGATGGTGTTTTTAAAGTAGAGTATTATGATTCTGAGAAAGGCACTGTGCATGGGACCGTTGATATCTATGGCAATATCACCTTGGAGAAATAAAACTTGAAGAGAAGTTTTAAAATGTCCCATTTTAAACCCAAATTGATGTCGTAAGCGCCATCAATTTGAAACATTAGCCGCTCGTTTCATTCGCGACATGAGGTTAAAGATGACAATAAATAAGAAAATGATATACTATTCCTTTTTGATGATATTTATATTTATCATAGAGATGGCTGTTCCATATAGACGTGGGATAGTCAGTATCTTTCTCTATGCACTGACTCCTATTCGTGTACTTATATGTAAATATATGGCATATTCCTTTGATAGGGAAAATGCATCCAATCGAGACTTTAAAGCCTGCATCAAGGCTTTTGAAATCTTGTCATGGATTTTTATGATCGACTTTTTAGGTAATCTGGTACTAACAGTTCCATTCCCAAGGCATATGGTAATGCATAACTTTTATTTCTTCATGATCACTATGATAATAGAATATGTTGTCAGTTCTATTGCCTACTATTATTACTATGTTAGCAGCAAAATAGATAATAGCGATGGCATGCCGCGTGTGTGGAGCATACTAAATATTATCATAACAATATTATTGATATTTGCTTTTACCAAACTGATAGCAGGAGAAAATGATACTTCCGGTATGCTTATCTTTTGGTCCATAATACTTTTCTTGATTCGAGAGATAATGGTGATCGTTAGGGGATGTAATATTAAAAAAGCGGATACCTTTAAAAGTAATACCAAGTAGCTGATATGCGCATATTACAATATACAATTATTGCACCTGTCTCCCTAATAAGAATTAATCCTGAAATATAATTCAGGATTAATCATATCATGTGCAATTCTGAATTCAAGTATAGGATTCAAGAATTGGGGCATGATTCTTTTAAAATGCAATTCATCCCAACCTACGAATGCTTATAGGTGGGGTGCTTTTTTTCTATTGGTTAAACCCTGAAAGCAGTTGAATTCTGCCCTTTTTTTTATAATAATATATTTATGAAAACTAAAGTGATAATGATACAAGGTACAATGTCCAATGTTGGCAAGAGCCTTTTGGTTGGTGCACTGTGCCGTATATTCAAACAAGACGGATATAGAGTTGCTCCTTTTAAGTCTCAGAATATGGCCCTTAATTCTTTTGTTACAGAAGATGGTAAAGAGCTTGGAAGAGCGCAGGCTATGCAGGCTGAATGCGCAGGCATAAAGCCTTCCGTATACATGAACCCTATTTTGTTAAAACCCACAACTGATACAGGCTCACAGGTTATAGTTAATGGCGAAGTTGTTGGCAACATGCCGGCAAGAGAATATTTTAAGTACAAAAAGAAGCTGATACCGGATATCCTGGCGGCCTTTAATGAACTTGAGAAGCAGGCAGATATCATAGTAGTAGAAGGTGCCGGAAGCCCTGCAGAGATTAATCTTAAGGCTGATGATATTGTTAACATGGGACTTGCAAAGCTTATAGATGCACCTGTACTTCTTGTTGGAGACATAGACAGGGGAGGAGTATTCGCCCAGCTTCTTGGGACTTTGCAGCTTCTTGAACCTGATGAGAGAGCCAGAGTCAAAGGCCTTATAATCAATAAATTCAGAGGGGATAAAAGCCTCCTTGATCCCGGAATAGAAATGCTTGAAAATATGGGCAAGGTACCTGTAATAGGGACAATTCCATATACAAGACTTCTTATAGATGATGAAGACAGCCTTAGCGAAAGACTTGATAATGACAGCTATAAAGATGGAAAGTCCATAGACATCGCTGTTATCAGATTTCCAAGAATATCGAACTTTACAGACGCTGCACCATTTGAAAGCATAGAAGGCGTTAATGTAAGATTCATAACAAGGGCAAAAGATATTGAAGGAGCTGACCTTTTAATACTTCCAGGAAGTAAAAATACTATATCGGACCTTAAATGGATGCGTGCATCCGGAATGGAAGCTCTTGTAAAGCGCTTTTCAGAACATTCACCCGTAATAGGAATATGCGGCGGATTCCAGATGCTGGGAGAAGTTATAAGCGACCCTGATAATGTCGAAGAAGGCGGAAGCATTAGAGGAATGAGCCTTTTACATACGAAGACAGTCCTTAAAGATAAGAAAAACAGATGCCAGTGTCAGGGACATTTCCCAAAGATGAGTGGCATATTTGAGACCTTATCAGATCATGAATATACTGGCTATGAGATACATATGGGCGTAACGACAGATGAATCAGACAATCAAGTTACAACTATCCAAAATGGCAATATATTTGGAACATATGTTCATGGAATTTTTGATGAAGGAGATACTGCTCTAAGATTAGTACAAAAGCTAGCAGAAGCTAAAGGCATAAAACTTGAAAATACCATGGACTATAAAACGTTTAAAGAACAGCAATACGATAAGCTAGCTAAGACAGTCAGAGACAATCTCAACATGGACTATATTTATAGTATATAACGAGCAAAAAGCGAAGCTTTTGCGAGTTTAACTATGACAACGGACAACGTACAAAAGGAGGATACGAATATGCTTGAAGTAGGAACAAAGGCACCTGCATTTGAACTTCCCGATCAGAATGGGACAATGCATTCACTCAAAGATTATAAAGGCAAGAAGGTGGTATTATACTTCTACCCCAAGGATAATACATCCGGCTGTACCAAGCAGGCATGCGGCTTTTCTGAAAGATATCCCCAGTTTACAGAAAAGGGAGCCGTTGTCCTTGGCATTAGTAAAGACAGCGTAGCCTCGCACAAGAAATTTGAGGAAAAAAATGACCTCAAATTCACCATTCTTTCAGACCCGGATCACAAGGTAATAGAAGCTTACGACGTATGGAAAGAAAAGAAGAATTATGGTAAAAGCTATATGGGAGTTGTCCGTACAACTTACCTCATTGACGAAAAAGGAATCATCGTAAGAGCCAACGATAAAGTTAAGGCCGCTGATGATCCCCAAAATATGCTTGATATTCTTTAACGTATAAGATTTTTAAGATAAGAAAATCCTTTATAGGTTACCCAAGATATCAGATTGCAAGAATAGTAACGAGTTTATCTTACATGATTATGTGGTTTTTGCCCTTATTTTTGGCCTGATACAGAAGCGCATCTACTTCTTTGAGAGCATCGGTAAAGTTATCGTAATCGGCGCAGTGTACAGCTCCTCCACTTACAGTAACTGTAAGATCAGGGTGATCCTCCCACTTAATCTTTTCAATTTTGTTTCTTATGTCATCAATTCGTGCAAGGGCATCTTCCTTTTTTTCAGAGTTCATAATGCATACGAACTCTTCTCCGCCATACCTGAAAGCCATCTCGTATTTGGCCGAATCAAGATGCCCTTGTATGACACTCGCTATTTTCTTGAGAACTTCATCACCAAACAGATGCCCATAGGTGTCATTGAGTATTTTGAAATTATCTATGTCGAACATGGCCATAATACCATTTTGCAGATGAACATACTTGTCTTCTTTTTCGCTATAAAGGTATTCAAGCACTATAAACAGTTCTCTTCTGTTGTATAAGCCTGACAGCTCATCTTTTTCCGAAAGAGATTTAAGACGTTCTATGAGCTTTTCATTCTTATCGCGCTCCTTGTAATAAGCCCTATATATCATGGATGTAATCCCAAGAAGAGCAAGAGAAGTAAGTAGTAGTGCTATATTAAAGTCCATAATATAGGCAGTTTCGGAAGGCATAGTATTATCTATGATAATTTGCGGATAAAAGAGCGGAATCCATATTGAAATAGACTGTACCAAAAAGCAAATGAGATAAACTATATACATCGCTTTTCCGGTTAAGAGAACTCCTATTGTAAAGAGAGATACTACAAAATACAATATGGTTCCGGTATTAAGTCCGCCACAGGCCCAATAAGACGCCGGCATGATAATACAGTTAAGCACTATAGGAAGAGCGATATGCCCTATAAGCTTATTACCTGTTTTAATTGTCCATATGCCTATTATTAAGATGAGTATGCTTGCAATAAAATCAATCAGATATGACCATAGACCTAAATCTTCAAAAATAGTCATAGTAGCCGTGACAATGCTGATAACAAAGCCGATAACTACTATAAGAAAAAATGAACGATCATATAATAAATATCAAATTCACTGTCAGAAAGTCCAAGTCTTGTACAGATGTCATGATATGCTTTATCCTGGCTTTAGTATTTGGCACAGGTCTTGGATCAGCTTCAGGAATAATACTTGAAAAGGTGAACATAGCTTGAAAGTATCATAATCTAAGAAGGTACCATAATCTAAGAAGGTACCATTGCCAGAAAGTAACATCATCTAAGGAGTTGACGTCGTCTAAAAATTTGCCATCCTCCTATAATATAATTCCGCTTTTAGGTCTGTGACATTAGTGTGATATTCGTTTTGGTACCATGGCAATGTCAAATTTAATGTGTCTAAGATCTTTAGGAGGATGGAAAAGATGATTTTAGTAGTAGGTGCTATTCAGGTAATTGCTGTTTCATTTATGATCGCATGGCTCATAAGACATAAATGCGGAGAGAAGTTCTCCAGGCTTTATATAGCAGAACTTATAGGACTTGGCTTTCTGGCGCTTGCACTTGCCGCTGTACTTGGAATTGTATTCTGGGAAGATGGTTTTATACAAATAGATAATCCTTTCCTTAAAGGCATGATTACTGCCCTTCTTTCAGCAGCACTTATTGAAGAAATAAGTAAATATAGCATGTTCCGTATTGCAGCTTTAAATAAAAAGCAGGTTGTGACAAGGCTCGATGCAGTCATTGCATCATCTGTTGTAGCTCTTGGCTTTACAATTGGCGAGGATATTCTATATTCTCTTGAAGGCGGCCTTGGAACCTTGATAAGAGTATTTCTGCCATGCCATTTACTTTTCGGAGCAGTTATGGGCTATTACTATGGAAAAGCCAAAAATACGAATAAATGGACATATCATGTTCTGTCTCTTGTAGGCCCCATAGTACTTCATACCATATTTGATGGAATCCCGTTTGCGCTTTCAATAATATTTGACAGACTTGATCTTATGACTACTTCTGAAACTGCTACCAATATGGACCCGGTGTATCTTGGAATTATCATTTGCACTTTGGGAATTCTTACAACATTTATAATATTCTTTGTACTTGTTATCATGACTTTCAGACAGGTATCCAAATGCAGCAAAAATAACCTGTTAAATGAAGAGATCAATATAGATTATAAGCTTATGCTCCTTAAAAAGATGGTTAATTAATTAACCGTATAAAAGAAATAAAAAGAGCTGAGATTCAGCTCTTTTTTCGTGTATAATGTATCTATATAGTGATAACATAAAATTATTGTCTATATAAAAGTGACAAAAATACTCGGGCTTGTATCCCAATATTATACATTTATATCCAAAATATAGTAATTATAATAACAGTAAAAAGATATTAGTAACTAATAATATCGTATATGTGACCGCGAGATCATATATGGCTCGAATATGAGCACATCCCTGCGAGACAGCAAACAGGTAAGGAGGTAAATATGCGCTACATATGCCAGATCTGCGGATATGTCTACGATGAAGACAAAGAGAATATTCCGTTTGATAAACTCCCGGATGATTGGAAATGCCCTCTGTGCGGCGCTTCCAAGTCGGATTTTAAGGCAGAAGAAGTCAAAAAGGAGACTGGTCCTGTTACTGTAAACACAGAAGATGCTGATCTTAAAAAGCTTTCTGCAGGACAGCTTGCCTGTATATGTTCTAATCTTGCAAGGGGCTGTGAAAAGCAGTACAAGCAGGAAGAATCCAGACTTTTTACAGAGCTTGCAGATTATTTTACCAGGATAACTCCACCTGTAAATGATGCTACAGTTGAGAATATATCTCAGTTATTACAGGAAGATATAGACAATTATCCTGACGTAAGAGCTGTTGCTGATCAAAATAGTGACAGAGGAGCTGCAAGAATATGTGTATGGGGCGAGAAAGTTACAAGAATGCTCTCATCTTTAGTAAACAGATATCTAAAAGAGGGTGAGGAAATGCTCGCAAATACCGATATATGGATATGTACAGTATGCGGTTTTGTATATATTGGCGATCAGCCTCCGGAAGTGTGTCCTGTATGCAAGGTACCTCCATTTAAATTTGAAAAAATAGAAGGGAGGGCATAAGGATGGAATTTAAAGCTTATAGGAATCTGAGACTTTGTACCAAAGATTGTCTGTGCCTTTATGTTTGCCCATACGGAGCGACTGATACAGAAGACAGTATTATAGATATAGATAAATGTGTTGGCTGTGGAGTATGCGCCAAGGCTTGCCCAAGCGGTGCTATAAGCCTTGTGCCGGTAGTACTTCCTTCGCAGCAGCCAAAGACGGATGAAGTTAAAGCCATACTTAATAAGCTTACACAAAGTAAGTCTGACGGAGAAGTAATGGCAAAGCAGATAGCTGGTGCTACTGAACAAAATGGTCTTAAGAGACTTATGGATGCAATAGCAAGATCAGAGAGGCTTATAGCGGAAGATATTGAAAGAGAGGCAGGCTTCATGCTTCCGCAAAGCGGGAATTCACATGAGCTGTTAGAGGAACTTATAGAAAATCCTCCTACATCTGATTTCCCAATAGATGTGGCTCAAAAGCTACTTGAACTAGTACCAAACAATGAAAAAGATTCAATAAAAGGAAAAGGAGACAAGACTATGACAAAGTGGAGATGTACAGTTTGTGGTTACATTCATGAAGGCGATCAGCCGCCGGAAGAGTGTCCTGTATGCAAACAGCCTGCAAGTAAGTTCGAAAAGATTGAAGAACCTAAGACGGGTAACCCTTATGCAGGTACTAAGACCGAGAAGAATCTTTGGGAAGCTTTTGCAGGAGAATCTCAGGCAAGAAATAAGTATACTTATTTTGCTTCTGTTGCAAAGAAGGCTGGCTATGAGCAGATCGCAGCTCTGTTCTTAAAGACAGCTGATAATGAAAAGGAACATGCTAAGTTATGGTTCAAGGCTCTTGGAGAACTTGGCGATACTGAGTTAAACCTCAAACATGCAGCTGAAGGCGAGAACTATGAATGGACAGATATGTATGACAGAATGGCCAAAGATGCTGATGAGGAAGGATTCCATGAACTGGCAGAACAGTTCAGAGGAGTTGCTGCAATAGAGAAGCTTCACGAAGAAAGATATCGTGCTCTTCTTAAGAATGTAGAAGCTATGGAAGTATTTAAAAAGAGCGGCGTAACTATGTGGGAATGCCGCAATTGCGGACATGTTGTTGTAGGACTTGAAGCTCCTGAAGTATGTCCTGTATGTAAGCACCCACAGTCATTCTTTGAAGTTCGCAAAGAAAACTATTAATTCAGCCTAAGGAGGTAACCTGTTATGAAATTTTTCGTATGTGAAGTTTGTGGCAATTTCGTAGAGATGATCAAAGAGTCAGGCGCTCCAATGTCATGTTGTGGCCAGAAAATGAAAGAACTGGTTCCCGGAACATCAGATGGCGCAGTTGAAAAACACGTTCCTGTATGTAAGGTTGAAGGCAATAAGGTTACAGTTATGGTTGGATCAGTTGAGCATCCTATGACTCCTGAGCATTATATCGAGTGGATCGCAATTGAGACAACAAAGGGTGAACAGAGAAAGGTGCTTAAGCCAGAAGATAAGCCTTGCGCAGAGTTCGAGCTTTCAGCTGATGATTCTGTAGTTGCAGCATATGCATATTGCAATCTCCACGGACTTTGGAAGTCAGAGTAATAATTTTAAGCTGGTAAAGGAGATAAGCGATGAATAAAAAAGTTGTTGACCTACTTAATGCACAGGTTAATAAGGAATTTTTCTCAGCATATCTTTATCTTGGTATTTCCAAGTTTTTTACGAAGATAAATCTTCCGGGATTTGCCTCATGGTATAAGGTACAGGCACAGGAAGAGCAAGAGCATGCAATGAAGATTTATGATTATCTGCTTGATAATGATGAGGATGTATCACTTGATCAGATTGCAAAGGTAAAGGTTAATCTAAAGACACCTCTTGCAGCAGCAAAAGAAGCAGATAAGCATGAACACTACATTACAGGTGAGATCGAAAAGATCATGGATGCGGCTATAGAAGCCAAGGATTACAGGACTCAGCTTTTCCTTAACTGGTTCATTACAGAGCAGGAAGAAGAGGAGAGAAACTCCAAGGATATGGTTGTAAAGATCGAAATGCTTGGAGATGATTGTAAGAGCCTTTATCTTCTGGATAAGGAAGTAGGTAGCCGTAAGGGATAAAATTATGAATATGCAATGCCCGAGATAGTCAATATTTCGGGCATTTGCTTTGTTATAGCATGATGGTATAAACTAATAATTAAGAAATAAAAATATTTAATATCGTTAATCCGATAAAATAGTATCATAATCTTTATTAATTAAGCTCGGGTACATATTATAGCTTGGTGTAGGGTATATAAAATCTTTGTCCATTAGGAGGGGTTCTTTTGGAAAAGTACAAGTATAGTGATAAGGAACAGGAGCTTTTGGAAAAAAGTGATTTTCCATTTGCGATATACCAGTTTATCAATAAAAGGGTTGTGACAATAGTCCTTTCAAAAGGCTTTTATGAGCTCTTTGGGATTGAGAATCTGTCCAAAGAAGAGGCTTATAACTTTATGGATAACAATATGTATCGCGATGTTCATCCTGATGATATTGCGTTACTTGGTGATGAAGCATACCGCTTTGCTACTGAAGGCGGCTCTTATGATGTGATCTACAGGTCCAAAAAGGACGGTGTCTATAGGATAATCCATGCATGTGGCAAACATATTTATAAGGAAAATGACGTAAAACTTGCTCTCATCTGGTATACGGATCAGGGTGAATTTATTGATAATGGAAAAAAGGAAAAGGATTTTGTATTAAATCTTGTCAAAAGGCAGCTTGTTGAAAGAAGCTTTAGCAACAAGTATGTATATGACTATCTTACAGGTCTTCCTGCCATGTCATACTTTTTGGAACTTGCTGAAGAAGGCTGTAATGATATTCGAAGTAAAGGAAAGATTCCTGCGATCATATATACTGATTATAATGGAATGAAGGTTTATAATCAGAAATACGGCCTTCCGGAAGGTGACCGTCTGTTAAAAGATTTTGCTAACAAAATAATTGAAATATTCAGCCAGGAAAACTGCAGCAGATTTAACGCTGACCATTTTTGTATATTTACAGATGAAGAAAATGCCTACAAGTGTACATCAATGCTTGTAGAATATAATAAAGAAAAGGGATATGACAGTAAGATGTCCCTTAGAATCGGTATATATGTGTATGATGACGAAAATATCAGTATAAGCGGAGCCTGTGACAGAGCTAAGGTTGCCTGTGATTCAGGTAGAAATAACTATGCTGATGATATATATATATTTGATCCCAAAATGATGGCTGCTATTGAAGATAAGCAGTATGTAGTTGAAAACATAGACAGAGCTATTAAAGAAGGCTGGATCAGGGATTATTACCAGCCAATAGTTAGAACTGCCAATGGTAAAGTCTGCCATGAAGAAGTTCTTGCCAGATGGGTTGATCCAAAGGAAGGAATTTTAAGTCCGGTTGCATTTATTCCGGCGCTTGAAGAGACAAATACTATCTATAAGCTTGATCTTTATATCCTGGAACGCGCTCTTAAAAAGATGGAAGATCAGGGACAAAGAGGCCTTCATATTGTACCTGTTTCTGTTAATCTTTCAAGAAGCGATTTCTATACCTGCGATATTGTAGAAGAGATAAGAAAACGAGTAGACAGTACCAGTATTCCAAGAAGTAAGATTGTAATTGAGATTACTGAAAGTATAGTTGCCAATGATATAGACTATATGATAAAGCAGATCAAAAGCTTTAAAGAGCTCGGTTTTAGCGTATGGATGGATGATTACGGAAGTGGATATTCTTCACCTGTTATCCTTCAAAATGTGCCATTTGACCTTATTAAGATCGATATGCTTTTTGTAAGACAGCTTGAAAATAATGAAAAGGCAAGAATTGTCCTTACAGAGACAGTAAGAATGGCAATGGCACTTGGCCTTGATACTGTAGCTGAGGGAGTAGAGACCAAGGAACAGGCAGAATTTTTAAATGACATAGGATGTACTATGCTTCAGGGCTACTATTTTTGCAAGCCTGTTAATTATGATGAAATTCTTGAAAGATATGAAAAAGGAGTTCAGATTGGATTTGAAAATCCAGATGAATCTCAGTATTATGCCAAGCTTGGAAAGGTTAATCTGTATAACCTTTCTATTACCAATGTAGAAGAGACAAGAATAGAAGAATATTTCAATACTTGGCCTATGGTCATGTTAGAGTACAAGGATGATTTGGTTTCTGTTGTAAAGGCGAACATGTCATTCAAAAAGTATATAAAAAAATTTTTTCCTGAATCATATAGAAATAAAAAATTCAATGTAAATGAATATTTGGATAAGCCGGGCGCATATTCTTTAAATACTATTTTAAAATGCGCCAAGGATGGCAAGAGAGTAATAATAGATGATATGACACCGGATGGCAGAGTAATACAGCTTCTTACATGGAGAATTGCTGTTAATCCTGTAACTAAAGTATCTGCAGTTATGGTAGTTGTTCTTTCTTCATCGGATAACCAGATAGGTAATGATGGCATAGGTAATGAGCAAAAAGTCAATATGCTGACAGATGATATCGGCAAGTTAAAGAAGGAAAATGCCCGTCTTAAAGAAGAAGCCGTTATAAGCAAGGAAGTTGGAAAGCTTAAGAAATCTGTATCAGATCTACTTGCAAATATGCCAGCTATGACTTTTTCAAAAGATGTTATAACGAGAAAATATATAGCATGTAATCTGGCTTTTGCTGAGTATGCTCATAAGGATAGTCCTGAAAAAGTAGTAGGACTTACTGATTTCGATATATTTGATGAGCAGACAGCGGTTCATTTTACAGAAGATGATAAGAAGGCTCTGTCTATGGATAAGCCGTATATATTCTATGAAGATGTCCCTGATGCTGCCGGTAATATGAGGCAGTTTCAGACTACCAAGCTTCGCTTTTTGGATGATACAGGAAGAGACTGCCTCTTAGGCTTGTGTCAGGATGTTACGGATGCAATGCGCATTAAGCGCGAGTATGTAGAAAAGCTTGCCATGGTTCAGAGCATGGCTGAAATAGATGCTCTAACAGGTATTAAGAACAAGAATGCATATAAAGAAAGAGAAAAGCTGATGAATCAGCGAATTCTTGAACATCGTCAGCCTGAATTTGCAATAGTTGTAATGGACGTAAATAATTTAAAACTGATCAACGATACCAAAGGACATGAGGCAGGAGATAAGGCTATTTGTGATGCTTGTGAGATAATCTGTAAGACTTTCAAAAGAAGTCCAGTGTTCCGCGTTGGCGGTGATGAATTCGTTGTTATCTCGCAGGATGAAGATTATAGCAGGAGCGAGGAACTTGTAAAATCAATTGCTGACTATAATAAAGATGCAATTACTAATGACGAGATAGTTATAGCTTGCGGAATGGCCAAATATGATAATGAGGAAGATGTAGCGACTGTATTTAAAAAGGCTGATCAGAAAATGTATGAAAACAAGAAATATCTGAAGGAAAGTGCAAAATAAAACTGAAGTATTTGTGACATCATCTGGTAAGAAACGCCAGATGATGTCATTTTTTGTAAAGTGTGTTTTTGGCTTTTTTAAAGTGTGTTTTTGGCTTTTTGTAAAGTGTGGTTTTGGCTTTTTTAAAGTGTGGTTTTGGTTTTTTAAGTTTGGTTTTTGCAAAGTATGTTTTGGGATTTTTAGAGATTTATAGATAATAGCACAACTTGACCATAATTATTTAATATGTTAAATTATATTTAATTGTGAAAGGGAGTAGCTACAGACGTCGGTTTTATTTATGTCTGTGTTCAGGTACGACTAAGGTAGAACTTATACCCGGCCTGTCCGAAGCTTCGGATGACAGCGAGACTTTTACAAGAGTATCGATTTATTCGGTATTCTTGTAAGGGTCTCTTTTTTTTAGGATTTTTATCGGAGGCGCTATATTTCTTAAACCAATCACAATAATAAGTCTCGAAAGGAAGAAAGATATTTGAGTAGATTCGAAAAGAAAGTTCTTGATTATGTCCACAGCAATATTGATAAAATTTATTTGATAATTGTAGTATTAATAAGCCTTGTGATACGTTTTGACGTAAGAGCAGATAATTCCAATTATGATATTAATACGTTTCTGATCAATTGGTATGATGAGCTCAAGGCAAGAGGCGGTCTTAAAGGCCTTGGTACACCTATTCCAAACTGCAATTACAATTTTCTATACATGACAATAATCGCCCTTATGACCTACCTTCCATGGGGCGCAATGACAAGCTATAAGCTTCTTAGTATGATCTTTGATTATCTGCTTGGAATAGTTGTTGCAAGGTTTGTCTATGAGCTTACAGATCATAATAAAAAGGTCAATGCTTACCTGGCTTTCACCATAGTAATAATGTCACCACTTGTCATCTCCAATTCTGCGGTGTGGGGTCAGTGCGATTCAATATATGTTTTCTTTGTAATAATATCTTTATTGTGTTTATATAAGTCCAGATTCATCTTATCATTTGTACTTCTTGGACTTGCTTTTTCCTTTAAATTGCAGGCTGTATTCATATTGCCATTTTACCTTTTCTATTATTTTTATAAGCAAAGGTATTCTATATTTCATTTTCTTATAATACCTCTTATTATGGAAATTTCTGCTATTCCTTCAATATTAGCAGGCAGAGATATACTTGATACATTCAGAGTATATATTGGACAGACAGGGAACTGGCCTGTAACAGCCAGCAATTATCCTACCTTCTGGTATATCTTTTTTAGAGATGAAAAATACAGTAGCTACGAGACCATGAACAGTCTTATGGTACTTACAACTGTTTTTGTCATTCTAATGTATATATATTTATGGGTTCACAAGAAGATTGAGATTGATGCTCATAAATTTATAATGATCGCATATCTTCTTAGCTTTACGTGCGTTATGTTCCTTCCGTCTATGCATGACAGGTACGCATATATGGTGGAGATGCTGGGAATAATTCTTGTATTTATGGATTATAAGATGTTCCCTGTTATCGTAATACTTAATTGCATTACAATGGCTACATATGGCAATTTCCTCTTCTACTCAACTGCTAACATAAGAGATTTGTCCTGGCTCAACTTTGGAGTATACTTAATAGGAGCAGTATACATTAACCTTATGTTATCTAAAGAAGATTTGAGGCGTGGATATGAAAAGCGAATATAAAACTAAATCAAGGAATGCAATAATAGAGTATTTAAAAGAAAATGCTGATACCAGATTTACGGCAAGGGATATTTTAAATGCAATTAATGCAGACGGAGCAGAGCTTGATAGGTCGACCATATACCGCAATCTGGAGCGCTTATCCAAGGAGGGGTACCTTGTTAAATATAAGGAATCTGATACCAATGCAACCTGTTATCAGTATTCTGAAGGGCATGGTTCGTGCCATGAACATATGCATGCCCAGTGCACAGTATGTGGCAGGATATTTCATATAGATAATAGTATTATGAAGCAGGCTGCCGCCAAACTTCAAAAAGAGTATGGAATTGAAATAGATTATGGCAAAACCGTGATCATGTGCACATGCAAGTCATGCAAAAAAAAATAAATCATAAATCATGTGTGAGTCATCCTTTGAGGAATGACTTACCTGACAAAAATCACCTGAGTATAAGTGCTCAGGTGATTTTTGTATGCTGGAAAAAGCAATAATACCGAAAGGAAAACAAAAATGCAACAGTGTAGCAAAAGTATTGACGGCAGAAAACTGTGAGTATATAATAATTTGCGACTGTGTTGCAATTGTTTGCCAATAAATTATGAGCGGCCAGGCGGGATAACTATTATTAAGCATTATTTTATACTGGAGTATTTAAGCCAGACAGGAGAAAAAGCAATGACAAAGAAAGAAGTACCGATAGTAATAATTACAGGGTATCTTGGTTCCGGTAAGACAACCCTTATGCAGAATATCCTTAAGCAGGAGAAGAGAAAAATAGCGCTTATAGTTAACGATATGGGTAGTATAAATATAGACGCATCTATACTTAAAAAGAATGGTAATACCGTTACTCAGATTGAAATGGTTGAGATGCAAAATGGCTGCATATGCTGCACTCTTCGTGATGAATTTATGGCAGAAATCGAGAGATTGTCACAGGATAAGAGTATTGAAGCAATATTTGTAGAGGCTTCCGGAATAAGTGAGCCTTCATCAATCGCAGGAGCATTTGTTAATTATCAGGAAATGTCAGAAAATACCAGAGTATATCTTAAAACAGTTGTATCTGTTGTTGACGTTGACAGGATTTATCGTGAATTTTTGCATAGTTTTAATCTTGATGATGACACAGATGATGGAGATATCATAAATCTTATCATGGACCAGATAGAGTTCTGTAATCTTATGATCCTTAATAAAACAGATCTTTTAGATAGCGACCAGCTTGAGGAGGTCAAGAAAGGCCTTAGAAATATTCAGCAGGAAGCGCAGATGATAACTTGTCAGCATGGCGATGTAGATCTTGACGTCATCCTTGACAGAGACGATTTTGACTTTGAAGAAGTTGAAGCTTATAGCGCAGTTCAGAAGGCCCTTAATAAATGCGAGCATGATGATGAGAAAGCCTGCATGGATGAATATGGTATTTCTTCATTTGTATTTGAAGAAAAAAAGCCTTTTAACAGAGAGAAATTTAATAAATTCGTTGATGAGTATCCTGAGCAGCTTATAAGATCCAAAGGATATATCTGGTTTTCTGATGACTGGGAACATGTTCAGCTTTTCGAACAGGCAGGAAGAAATGCTTCCATAACAGAACTTTCTGAGTGGGTAAGCGCATGGCCTGAAGAAGAGCTTGCACCTGTAGTTAAGGACTTCCCTGATCTTAA
>NZ_JAILQF010000152.1 GCF_024699075.1 Butyrivibrio sp. | reverse complement strand
TCCCATATTCATGAAAGACTATCTTCAGTCAGAGCATAACGGTATAGAACATATCGTAACCGATGAAAGGAACGACAAAGTAATATGGGAGAAGTAATAGAAGTTAACCTTATATCCCAAAGTGAGATACATGATAGTCTGATTTATGCAATAAATACGGACAAAGACGGACGTTGTGTCCATTATCACAGTGATGTCGATGTAATAGCCAATAAGTGTGCAAGGGTTCTAATATTAAAAGAGACGGCCTCAGTATTTAATTACTGGGGCTGTAACTTCTAAATCCATTGTTCCATCATCGTAAAAGATCGCAACCATCGGATAATTTGAGCGGAAATTATTAGAATCGACTTTACCAAACTGATACCTGTCACCAAAATGGTCTGTATTAAGGCTTTTGCCATAATACTCGGAAACAGCAATGAGCTCCGAGTTATTCAGAAGATATCCGTAAGCTGGAGCGTTGGTTCTTTTGGGAATAATAGAAGTAATATCCATGATATACTCATATCCTGTAACATGAGGAATTGTTTTTGTTGCTTCTTGAAGAGCGGCGTTCACATATTCAATTCTCTTTTTCTGATATGTTTTTGGGTAGATATGAGCAATATTAAGAACCGTAGCATCTACAACTTTTTTTCCGATGTATTCGCAGATATAGTCATATTCTGTTCTGGCGGCTACACCATAGTTAGATGCTCGCTCTTTTCTACCCTCAAGCCATGCATCATATTTTTGAATTGCAGCTGCATTCTTTCTAGGTGTCATCAGTATTTGACTCCCCACGGAGTATAATGGTTTTCTTAATATTAGTACGAACACTATTACGAGGATAACATATTTGATCATCCCTATGTGGCTATTATAGAGCCATGAAAAAAGACCAACCAAAGTAAGTATTATGGGCGGTCCCCAAACTAATACACGCCATACCATTACATAAAAAAGAGCATTAGCAATAGAATCTAACCCACCAGACGGTGCAAGTTTTCTTCCTAAAGTCCACATCAGGATATGTCCAACAAAAAGCCAGATTATGGCTATGATCAGCAATATTATAAACATTTTATATTATTAAAATCCTCTCCCCAATAACGTTCTTATATAGCAATTAGTATAATTATATACCTGTTTTCCAAAAATGATACAAAACAAAAGTATACGAAAATAAGATAAAATATGTACATTAGTACATATTTATTTTTTTGAAAAAATATGACAGAATAAAGGAGTGCATATGATAAACAGGGTTATCTCTCAATAACATATATCGGCAAATGGAGGTTTGCAGATATGAAAAACTTAAAGAAGCTTACACTGTTACACTCAAATGACATGCACGGTGATTTCCTTGCCGAGCAGGTAGCCCTCATGCAGTGCAAGATGGATAAGATGATAGGAACTCTTATAACACTGCAGGATGCGGCTGAAGAAATAGATGGAACAACGAAGGGAGTATGACTATGGGAGATGTACTTAATTTTAAATGTCCATGTTGTGGCGCAAAGCTTACTTTTAGTGGCAAGACTGAAGAGATGACCTGCGAATACTGTGATGCCAGTTTTTCCATAGAACAGGCCAAGGCAGCTCAGGAAGCTGAGGAGCAGGACGCTGCATCATCAAGCATGACCTGGACTACAACAGAAAAGCTCCTTATACAGGATGAAAATGGTAAAGTAAAAGGCTACTGCTGTCCATCATGTAGCGCCGAGATGGTGGCTGATGATAACACAGCAGCTACAGAATGCCCATATTGCGGCAATCAGGCGATAATACCTGAGTCTTTCTCAGGACTCTATAAGCCGGATTATGTTGTGCCTTTTTCTGTTGATAAGGAAAGTGCCAAAGGAAAGCTTAAGGACTTTGTCAAAGGCAAAAAGCTACTGCCAAAATCATTTACATCAGGTAACAGAATCGAAAATATCACAGGACTTTATGTTCCCTTCTGGCTTTACAGCTGCAAGGCAGATGGTACTGTGACTTTTGAAGGCGTGAAGAAATCAACTAGAGAAGATGCCAGATACACATATGAGAAGAAGGATTTCTACAGAGTCAGAAGAAGCGGAGAGATGACCTTTGAGAAAATCCCGGTTGATGCTTCAAGCAAGATGGATGCCACCGTTATGGAATCTTTAGAGCCTTTTGACATGACTAAAGCTGTGAAGTATGATGCTGCCTATTTTAGCGGCTACCTTGCAGACAGATATGACATTGCCGAGAATGATGCCAGACCAAGGGCTAATGAGCGTGTAAAAAACACCTTCAGAGATAAGATGCGCGAGCAGGTATCAGGTTATGATACAGTTGATGCCAAAGCAGAAAATATAAATCTGACTGATGCCAAAGCTGAATATGCCATGCTCCCTGTATGGATGATGACCACCAAATATGAAGGCACCTCTTACACCTTCGGAATAAACGGACAGACAGGAGAAATGGTTGGAAGCCTTCCTGTAGATAAAGGTCTTTACTGGCTTAGATTCGTTATCGGCATGGCAGTTTCTTTTGCCATAATACTTCTTTTGATCCTCTTCTTTGGAAAAAGTGGCATAACAATAAAAGGAGC
>NZ_JAILQF010000115.1 GCF_024699075.1 Butyrivibrio sp. | reverse complement strand
TGACATCCGCTCAAAACAAAGCTAAATAGAAACATGAATACTACTGTGAAAATCTGTATTTTTTTCATAAAAACCTCTTTTCACCATTATAAAAAGAAAAATTACATTTCCTGACGCCACTCCGCATCATTTCTAAAGCGCTGAAGGTCTGCATCTGTAGTAATCTTATAGTTATTCTCATCTCCTGTGATCATGACTATCTTCATGCCGTCCATTATTGCAGGCTCACTGCTTCCATGGATGTGATCCATCTGGGCTGGTGTGAGCTTTTTGTTGGCAGCAAGATACTTGCCAAACCTGAATACTTCAGGGGCCTGACCTGCCAGAACCTTAGACCTTTCAAGAAGAGTAGTAATGTGCTTGCCATCCTCTGACATATAAACGGTATCTTTCATCTTAAGAACAGGTATAGCACCGTCCGCATTATCTGCTGCCTCTATGCAGGTATCAAGCATAAGTCTTGTCATGCAAGGCCTTGCAGCATCTATTATCGCTACAAGATCTCCATCACCTATAGAACCCTCCAGCTTTTCGAGACCATTTAAAACAGACATCTGCCTGTTAAACCCGGGCATAGCATATTTGATCTCAACGCCATGTCTTCCAAAATCGCGAATCGCAGATCCCACGCACCCGCTGACAAGATCCTTGTACTCCTTGGCACATACAATTACGACCATGTTAATTAAAGGATCCTCAATAACGGTATCAATTACATACGAAATAAGCGGCCTTCCGCATATTTCAACGTACTGCTTGGGCGTATTGGTACTACTTATACGCGCACCAACTCCGCCTGCCAGGATAATTGCTGAACAGGAAATAACACTCATATGGGTACCCTCACTTGAATTTTATTTTCCGATATTTATTTCGACATAAATATCAATTTATAAACAGTTTTAATTAATGATATTGAAAAATGTTTTTATAAAACTACTCATGTATAAAAAATAATAATTGTAGTAATATAATTATCGGTCTTATTAAGCACATAATTCATAACACGAGGTTAAAATGAAACAGTTATTAAAAAAAGAACCTGTTACAATAATATCTTTGATCCTTGCGATCATAAGTGCTTTCTTCGTATTACCGGATAGAGAATATATTAATTATATAGATACAAGAACTTTAAGTATACTACTTTGCCTTATGCTTGTTATGGCCGGGCTTCGCAAGGAAGGCGTATTTAAGAGCATAGGTCAAAATCTTCTTGACAAAACAACTACCAAAAGAGGCCTTGTGATTGTACTTACTCTTCTTTGCTTTTTCTTTAGTATGCTCATAACCAACGATGTTGCACTTATAAGCTTTGTACCCTTTTCCATAGAGCTTATAAACATGATGGACGATGAAGATAAGACAAAGAGACAATCTGCCGCTTCCTCCAAAAGTGCCACAAAGAAAGAAGATAAAAAGACCTCTTTTGCCATAAAGCTTATAGTTCTTGAAACTATCGCAGCAAATCTTGGAAGCATGCTGACTCCTATAGGCAATCCGCAAAATCTCTATCTGTACTCCCTTACAGGAATGAGTATAGGAGCCTTTATAAAACTGATGCTCCCATATAGTCTGACTTCACTTATAGGACTACTTATCTTTGCTTTTATATTGTTTCCTGTAAAGACTACAAATACAGATGAAACTATAGCAAGAGCCGGCAACGAAGATGAAAATAAAGTGAGCAGATCTTTTTCCGGGAAAAAAATAACAGTCTACCTTGTACTCTTTGTATTAAGCCTTCTTGTCGTAGTACATGTTCTTCCATATCAGGCTGTACTTGTTGCAACCATTATTGCTGTCATGCTAATAGATTCAAAGACCCTTTGGGATGCTGACTATTTTCTACTTTTGACCTTTATATTTTTGTTCATATTCGTTGGAAACATAAAAAGAATAAGCCCGGTAAGAGATGCTATTTACAGCATTCTTAACGGGCGTGAAGTGATAACCTCAGTAGTAGCAAGCCAGTTTATAAGTAACGTCCCTGCTGCCATCCTACTATCCGGAATGACTGACAAACTATCGTCGCTTATAATAGGCACAAACCTCGGAGGCCTCGGAACCCTCATCGCTTCAATGGCAAGCCTTATCTCCTTCAAATTCTATAGCCAGATAGAAGGAAGCGATAAAGGAAAATATCTTGTAGTATTCACAGTTTTAAATCTTATCTTCCTGATAATTCTCTTAGGAATGTATTTTATAATGATGTAGCCAGAAAGCCCATTATCTTTAGATAATGGGTAATTTACTCTATAATCTAAACTAAATCTTGAAAGTAATATTATACATGTAAAGTCCGCATGTCATCAGTATTTCATTACCTTTTTGGCAATGGGAATTCCAATCTTGTAAATGGGATTTTCAAATCGTTTTGCTACATTAACAAGCTCGTCCCTGATGTTAAGATGCTGCGGACAGTGCATCTCGCACTTGCCACATTTTATGCAAAGGCTTGCATTAGACTGTACATTTCTAAGAGTTGTGCACATAACATATTCACGAAATGCATTAAAGTATCCGTCATTAAAGCTTGAATTATATATTGCAAAATTAGTAGGTATATCTACTCCCTTTGGACATGGCTGGCAATAACCGCATCCTGTACAGCCTACCTTAATCTTCTTCCTGATCTTAACAAGAGCATTCTTATAAGCTTCAAGCTCTGCATCACTAAGAGTATCAGATGTAGCTTCACTTGCTGTCTTACAGTTCTCTGTAACCTGGCTTATATCATTCATGCCCGATAATACTACTGTCACTTCCGGATGATTCCATATCCAGCGAAGTCCCCAGTCTACACTGCTTCTTGAAGGATCCACTTTTTCAAATTCCCTTTTGGCTTCTTCAGGAAGATTAGCAAGTCTTCCTCCACGAAGAGGTTCCATTATAACAACAGGGATATCTTTGGAAGCAGCATATTTAAGGCCCTCAATTCCTGCCTGCGCATGCTCGTCCATATAGTTAAACTGAATCTGACAGAAGTCCCAGTCATAGGCATCAATAAGCTCTTTAAAAGCTACTGTTCCTCCATGAAAAGAAAAACCTATATTTCTTATAGCTCCTGACTTCTTTTTCTCCTTTATAAAGTCAAGAACTCCCATATCACACAGACGCTTCCATGTATTTACATCATTAAGCATATGCATGAGATAATAATCGACATGATCAGTCTGAAGGCGAGTAAGTTCTTCAGCAAAATATTTCTCTATATCCTCGCTCTTTTTAAGAAGATAATGAGGAAGCTTTGTTGCGATGTATACCTTATCGCGAATATCATATTTTTTTAAAAACTTACCAAGACACACTTCACTTCCAGGATAAATATAGGCTGTGTCATAGTAATTAACGCCGTTTTGGAATGCTTCATATAATTCCTTTTCTGCCTTCTCCTGGTCTATACCACTACCCTTTTTAGTAAATCGCATACAGCCATAGCCAAGGGCTGACAGCTTATCACCTGATCTTGCACTTTCTCTATACTGCATAAATCCCCTCCGATATTGTCGAAAAAATATTGCCTCTTTTATAATAAAAAATCCGATAAATATTTTCAACAACTAAATTGCGCACCATATTTTAGACTGCAAAATCTGTCTCTTTATTCTTTATTTATGAACTACTTGGCAGGTGAAGCCTCACACGACTGTTATGAAGTGACCTTTGTCAAGACGTAAATTTTGTGCTCAACAAACTTTTTTCAAGACCGTCACATTTATTTGTTCTGTCAGCATTTGAAAGGTGCTCTGATTTAACAGTTCCCGGCATGTG
>NZ_JAILQF010000109.1 GCF_024699075.1 Butyrivibrio sp. | reverse complement strand
TTTATGACCCGCCAAACATGAGCAAAGTAGCACGTAGTGCGGATTTGCGAATGTTTGAGGATTGTGAGAGTTTCGAAGAAACGGAACAATCCGGTAGTCATATGGTGTCAAAAGGAACTTTTGACACCTACCTCATATAATGAACTGATACGAACTGGCAATAATTTAACTGTTAATGTGTTACACGTGTTGATTGTTGTAAAGGAGAGATTATCATGAAAAAGAGTTTTGCAATAATATGTACAGTAGTTATGACAATGTCACTTATTGCTTGTGGCAAGACAGATAATGAAGATGTTAATGAAGCAATTAATGAAGATTCTAATGAGTCCATTGACGAAGGAACAGGTGATGTAGCAAAAGCAAGTGCTATACAAGATAAAACTGCAGATCCGGAAACTTCCAAAGAAGATGAAACTTTAAATATTGATGATTATATCGGATATTATACGGACTGGGATTCCAATGAGATCACTATAGATAAAGATGGTGATGATTATACCATGGAGGTTAGTATCTACAGACTGACACTGATCGATGAAGGAACAGTTTCAGCAACTTCTGAAGGAATTGTATTTGATGCACTTGATGCAAATGGAGACCCTGTAAAGTTCTTATTTCGTGAAGATGGACAAGGCAAATATGAGCTTGTAGTTGAAGAAACTACCTGGGAATATTTCGAAGAAGGCCAGGTCTTTGGAAATTTAGAAAAGGCAGATGAGCAGGGAACTGAAGAGTAGGAATAGGGAGTAGTAAGTTGAATTTGGAAACATGTAATTTTAAGTATAAGTATGAAGTTCATATGCACACAGCTCAGTCAAGTGCATGTGGTAAGACAGATGGAAAAGATTATATAGCAAAGTTCAAGGAACTTGGATATACCGGAATGATAATCACAGACCATTTCTTTAGAGGTAATACAAGACCTTCAAGAAGTCTTCCCTGGTCTGAATATATCGATGAATTTTGTAAAGGCTACGAAATAGCCAGAGAAGAAGGTGATAAGCAAGGTATCAAGGTTTTATTTGGCTGGGAAGAGAATCAGCACGGAGACGAATATCTCATATACGGCCCTGATAAGGAATGGCTTAAAGCTCATCCTGAAATAAAAGATGCTGATCATATTGAATATTTAAAGCTTATTCATGAAGCTGGAGGCCTTATCGTACAAGCACATCCTTTTAGGGAAAGAGACTATCTTTCTGATATATATCTTCATCCTTTCCAGTGCGATGCTATGGAAGCCTGCAACTTTGGCAATCCGGAAAGTCAGGATATACTTGCTTATAACTTCTGTACTCAAAGAGGCATCAACATGACATCAGGAACAGATCTTCATGATGTTAATGTTCTTGAAAGAAGCTGCGCAGGAATGCTTTTTGAAAAGCCTTTAGAGACTATCTTTGATTATGTTAATGCTGTAAAGACAGGAAAAGGCTATATGCCAATGATACCTGATGATAGAAAGGTTATGACAAAGGAAACGGTTAATAACCTTCCAATGACATTGTTTGATGATAATAATCATGGAAGAAGCGTTGAGCTAAAAGATCTATTTGCAAGGAGAGGTTGATGGAAGCATCCAAAGAATTTATTGACAGATTTGAATTCAGAACCATAAATGATGACGAGATAGAACAGGCTATAGATATAGAAAAGACCTGCTTTCCACCCAACGAGGCATGTTCTGCTCAAAATATGAGAGCAAGGATTGCCAAAGCACAAGATATTTTCCTTGTAGCTTTAGATAAGGAGACTGGTAGGCTTGCTGGATTTTTAAACGGAATTGCAACAGATGAAACTGTATTTAGAGATGAGTTTTTTACTGAGGCAGATAATCATAAAGATGACGGCGCTAATATCATGATCTGCGGACTTGATGTTCTTCCAGATTATCAGATGAAGGGACTTGGACGTGAACTTATGCACCGCTATCAGATAAGAGAAAAGGATAGAGGACGTAAATCCCTTGTTCTTACCTGCCTTGATTCCAAAGTTGGGATGTACAAAAAATTTGGATTTACTGATAATGGAGTATGCGATTCAACCTGGGGCGGCGAACAGTGGCATGAGATGGTTTGCGAGTTCACCAAGTGATTTTGCAGTATAAAGAGTAAGGCGGCATAAGCCTAAGACAACATAAAATTAATGCAGTATAAGAGTAGAGTAGTGTAATAGTAGCGATCACCCTGTTTTAGGATAAGGATGATCGCTATTTTTATAATTATGTAGACAGGAGTTCATGGTAGCACAGCCATATAAATAGTAGCGGTTAAATAAATAATAAACTAAGATATCAGCCTTTTATGTCGATATATTATATGCACTTTGCTAATTGATGATTTTTATCATTTATAAGATGCATGAAAAGAATATCTGGCTCAAGTTTCTAAAAAGGAGATTAAAGTATGGATAAAGGTAAGGTTGTTAACAAATCTACTATTTCATATACAATTCAGAGCACTTTACAGAAAATATTTGCTTTGATCCTTGGCGTTGTGATCCTGATAGGTATAAGTCTGTTTCTTTTTACAAGGTATACCGCTGTAGTTAACAGCGCAGGTATTGTACGAGGCGGAAGCCAAAGGGCTATCAAGCAGGTTATAGCCGGAATGGACGAATCAACTGCCGTTGGTGTAGTAGATACTAATCTTACCAAAATTGGTAAGCAGATGCATCTTGGAAGCTTTCCAAGTAGCCGTAATGAAGTTGATGATTACTGGAATAATACAATTAAGCCGGATATAGAAGAGTACAAGGAGACTGGAGATTATACTACATTACTTGAAGATAGTGAGACCTTATTCTCACTAACCAATCAGATGGTAAGTGATGCACAGACACTTGTTGATGTTCTTGCTATTATGCTTTATGTTATCCTGGCAATTTTCCTTGTAACTTGTTTCTTCACATTCAGGAAGGTTTCGAAGATCTTTACAAGCAGTGTTGTAACTCCTATAGAAGGACTCGAAGACAATCTTGGAAGACTTGCAGACGGACATCTTTCAGAAGAATTTGTTTATGAAAAAGATGATGAGATTGGCGGCCTCTATAGCATACTTAATGATATGAGAAAAGGAATCCTGTCTTATGTTCAGGATATAGAAGAAAACCTTAACGTAATGGCTGATGGAGATCTTGTAAGTAAGACAAGTATGAACTATCTTGGTGATTATGTTCCTATTCAGAGCAATATTGATCATATAAGAGCAGCGCTTTCAGACGAATTTAAGGCAATGGATGAACTTGCAGATCATGTTGCAGCTTCTGCTCATGAAGTATCTAAAGTATCACAGAGCCTTGCTGATGGAGCGATGAGTCAGACCAACAGTATTCAGGATTTGCAGGATAAGATCCAGATCACACTTGATGAAAATAATAAGGTATACAGCTATGTTGATGCTGCAAGAAAGTCCAGCGCTGATACAGCAGCAAGTGTTGAATATACAAGAGAGCAGATGGATAAAGCTGTAGGTGCTATGGAAGAGATCAGCAGAGCTTCGGAAGAGATTCATTCTATTGTTGAAGCTTTGGATGAGATCACTTCTGAGACAAGTCTGTTGTCACTTAATGCTTCAATTGAGGCAGCAAGAGCAGGCGAAGCCGGTAAGGGATTTGCTGTTGTTGCAGAGAATGTAGGTAAACTTGCTGATGAATCCAGCAGTTCTACAGAGACTATCTCAAGTCTTATTACAAACGCGCTTCAAAGTATTTCCAATGGTACCAAGATTGTTAATAATGCTGCAGCATCTCTTAGCGGAATCACAGATAATACCAATGAGGTTAATGATATCATCAACAAGCTCAACGAGCAGAGTCAGCATCAGAATGAACTTATACAGGAAATAAACTCACTTTCCAAAACAGTACTTGATGTTGTTACCGATAACTCAGCTGTATCACAGGAATGTGCAGCATCTTCCACAGAGCTTAATACCTACTCCGGTAACCTCAAAGACAGCGTAGGCAAATTTGTAACACAGTAATAAAAACATTTTTAATATGATGTAGGTGTCAAAAGGTACTTTTGACACCTACATCATATTATTTGTTTATGGAAAAAAATTAATGCTATAATCAAATGTGCATTTGATGTATAAATAGCTAATGAAAAAAGTTTGCAGGGAGGAATAATATGAAAAAGAAAGTAGTTGTAGCATTATGCAGCCTTATGGCCGTTATGAGTCTTGCCGGTTGTGGCAAATTTCAGGTTAAGGAATGGAGCGGTGTATATATTGGTGAAGAAGGAAGTGTTCTTATCCTTTGTGAAGACGGAGAAGGATATCTTAATGGTGGAACTAAAGAAAACACTAAGATCGACTGGGAAATTGATGATGATGAGATAGTTGTCGAATGTAGTACTTACAATGAACTTACTATAGATATAGACGACAAGGAGCCAGGTGATAAGATTACTTTGGAAGCTGGCAAAAAAGGCGAGAACTGGAATGATGAAAAGTTCAAGCGAGTTGAAATTTACGAATGATCAGAGGTTTATAGAAGATTTATATATCGGATTATTGAAATAACTTCAATAATCCGATATAATATCAGAGCACATGTGTGCTATACAAACTTAATAAGGGCTAGTAAAGGTTTCGACAGGGGTTTTGAAACTGGAGAAGCTATCCGCGGGATGGTGCGTTAAACCTCAAACTTAAAAGTAAACGCTAACAACGATTACGAATTAGCAGCAGCCTAAGTGCTGCAGCCGCCAGACCGGGTGCACCTGTTCATCCGGAACCTGACGCCATTTAAGCAGGAAACGACACAGTCAAAGCTTTGAGATTGTGGGCGTATTATGAAGCTACTGATTCAGATTGTTCGTAAACTGATGGTCTGATGAGGGAAGTGGGGCAACCCGAAACAGTTTACTATGATAGTAGAAGGACAGCGGACGAGCTTTTGGACACGGGTTCGACTCCCGTCTAGTCCACTTATGAAGACAGGTACTATAAAGGTGTAGTTGTAGAAGTGATGAACTTTGACATCTGCACTTATTTTTTTGTTTCCAAATCATACTCTGCTATTTGACATATGCATAAGCTTCTTTATAATAATTGTGATATTATAATCTCAAAACATAACAAATAAGGGAGGAACTTCGATGAAAAGATTAGTATCAGTAAAGACAATCGTAGCAACAGCAATTGGTGCAGCATTATTCTTTGTGCTTGGAAGATTTGTAGCTATTCCAAGTCCTGTTCCTAACACAAATATTTCAGTTCAGTATGGTCTTCTTGCATTTATCGCAGGACTTTTTGGACCTGTAGCAGGTGTTCTTGCAGGTCTTATCGGACATTTCTTTATAGACTTCAGCTATGGCTGGGGTGTATGGTGGAGCTGGGTTATAGCATCCGGTTTCTTTGGTCTTACAATGGGAATTATTTCATATCGCCTTAAACTTGATGAGGGGGTATTTGATGTAAAGCGCATTATCCTTTTTAATGTCAGCCAGGTTGTATCACATGCTATAGCATGGATAGTAATTGCGCCTGTTCTTGATATACTTATGTTTGCAGAACCTGCCAATAAAGTATTCCTTCAGGGTGTTGTAGGTGCGATTTTCAATATCATTACAACTGCAATTGTCGGAACTCTTCTTTGCATTGCATATACAGCAGCAATTCCTAAGAAGGGAAGTCTTAAGGAAGAAGATTAATCTTTTTTATGTCAGATAAAGTTATCGAATTTACCAAATTTGGATTTAAGTACAACGCTCAGGCAAAGCCAACTCTTTATGATATTGACTTTGCCGTTTCAAAGGGCGAGAAAGTACTGATAGCAGGTCCGTCAGGATGCGGTAAGAGTACACTTGTACACTGTATCAACGGACTTATACCATTTTCATACAAGGGTGAGATGACAGGAAGCGCTACTATTAATGGTAAAGAGACTCGCAAGTTGAGTCTTTTTAAGATAGCCGGAACTGTTGGAACTGTTCTTCAGGACAGTGATGCTCAGTTCGTTGGAATGACAGTGGCAGAGGATATAGCATTTGCTCTTGAAAATGACTGTATACCTCAAAAGGAAATGAAAGAACGCGTACAAAAAGTCGCTGATATGGTCAATATCGGCGACTTTATGTCGCATGCTCCGGGGGAAGTATCCGGAGGGCAGAAGCAGCGTGTATCCCTTGCAGGTGTTATGGTGGATGACGTTGATGTGCTCTTGTTTGATGAGCCTTTAGCCAATCTTGATCCTGCTACAGGTAAGCAGGCAATAGAACTTATAGATGAAATGCAGAAACAGACAGGAGCAGCTGTTATCATAGTAGAGCACAGAGTAGAGGATGTTCTGCACAGGTATGTTGATCGTGTTGTTCTTATGAATGAAGGCCGCATTGTTTCTGACACATCTGCTGACAAGCTCCTTGCCGGAGATGATCTGGATAAATGCGGTGTCAGAAAACCTTTATATGTTACTGCACTTGAGTATGCAGGTGTAGATGTGATAGAAGATAAGCATCCATGGAACCTGGATGCAATGACTATTAGTAGTGAAGATAAAGAGCTGGTTAGAAAGTGGTTTAAAGACACATCTGAAAATGTAAATAAGACTGCAAATGACATCCTTTTATCGGTGAAGGATATGTCATTTGCATATCAAAAGAGTCAAAAGAGTGTACTTAATAATATCAGCCTTGATATAAAAAGAGGAGAAATGCTTGCCATAGTTGGAACCAATGGCGCTGGTAAGACTACTTTTTCCAAGCTTATATGTGGATTTGAAACTCCATCATCAGGAACAGTAACCTTTAATGGACAGGACTTTTTAAATAATAGTATCAAGCAACGTGCTGATCATGTCGGATATGTTCTTCAAAATCCTAATCAGATGATCTCACAGGTTATGATCTATGACGAAGTTGCATTTGGCCTTAGAAATCGAAAAGTACCTGAGGATGAAATTAAGGTAAAGGTTGAAGAAGCTCTGAAAGTCTGTGGCCTTTGGAAAATGAGAAAATGGCCGGTATCTGCTCTTAGCTTTGGACAGAAAAAGAGAGTTACTATAGCATCTATTCTTGTTATGGGGCCTGAGATGATAATCCTCGATGAACCCACAGCAGGACAGGATTACAGACATTATACAGAGATAATGGAATTTTTGAAAAAGCTAAGAGACAGAGGGATCACTATTGTTATGATCACTCATGATATGCATCTTATGCTTGAATATGCTGACAGAGCAGTCGTTTTTTCACATGGAAGCATAATAGCAGATGATACGCCTGCAAGAATTCTTACAAATAAAAATATCGTAGAAGAAGCTAGTCTTAAAGAAACGTCTCTGTATAATCTTGCAGTAAAATGTGAAATACAGGACGCAGCTTCTTTTGTACAGAGATTTATTGATTATGAGAGGAAAGAAGTAAGATCTCATGACTAATTTATTTAATTATATTGACAGACAATCCAAAATACATGAACTAACAGGAGCAACCAAACTCGTGTGCCTTTTGCTGTGGAGCTTTGCAGCAATGGGAACCTATGACACGAGATTTCTTGCTATTCTTTCTGTGTTTGGAATTATATTGTTTTATGTAGGACATATTCATATCAAGGATGTGTCTTTTATGCTGGGCTTTACGCTTGTGTTTCTGGTTCTTAATACAGTACTCGTTTATCTTTTTTCACCACATCATGGATCAGAGATCTACGGTACAACTACATTTCTTTTTGGAATGAGCGGAAAATATGGATTAACAGCTGAGCAGCTTTTTTACCATCTCAATTACTGGCTTAAATATGCAGCAACAATTCCTATTATACTTCTGTTTGTGTGTACGACTAATCCCAGTGAATTCGCAGCATCATTAAATCGTATCGGGATAAGCTATTCGATATCGTATTCTGTGGCGCTTGCCCTTCGCTATATTCCTGATATTCAGCGCTCGTATGATGAGATCAGTAAGGCTAGTCAGGCAAGAGGTGTTGAGATGAGCAAAAAGGCTTCCCTTATTAAGAGGCTTAAAGCTGCATCAACGATACTTATTCCTCTTATTCTTACGAGTGTCGATAGAATTGAGGGAATCACTAATGCGATGGAACTAAGAGGATTTGGCAAGAATAAAAAGCGCACCTGGTATATGGGCAAAAAGTTTAAATTAGCCGATTATATATGTGTGTTAATTTGCATTGCTTTACTTATTTGCTCAATCAGTCTTAATGTTATTAACGGTGGACGTTTCTATAATCCGTTCAAATGATAATTGTCATAAACATGAAAGGTAGTAAGGTTTAATATGGATAATAATTATATTTATGAAGTCAAAGAAGCTATTACACATGGAGGCGTATTCCACTCGGATGACGTTTTCTCAACAGCTTTTATACAGATACTTAATCCTGAA
>NZ_JAILQF010000053.1 GCF_024699075.1 Butyrivibrio sp. | reverse complement strand
CTCTGCATCTGTATGGTCTACACGACGATAAGGTGCTTCTACAAATCCGTACTCGTTAACTCTTGCATAAGAAGCAAGTGAGTTGATAAGACCGATGTTAGGACCTTCAGGTGTCTCGATAGGACACATACGACCATAGTGAGTATAGTGTACGTCTCGAACCTCGAATCCGGCACGGTCTCTTGAAAGACCACCAGGTCCAAGTGCAGAAAGACGTCTCTTATGAGTCAGCTCAGAAAGAGGGTTGTTCTGATCCATGAACTGAGACAGCTGTGATGATCCGAAGAATTCCTTAACAGCAGCCTGAACAGGCTTAATGTTAATAAGAGTCTGAGGAGAAATCTCCTCTGCATCACGAGTAGTCATACGCTCACGAACAACACGCTCAAGTCTTGAAAGACCGATTCTGTACTGGTTCTGTAAGAGCTCACCTACGCAACGGATACGACGGTTACCAAGGTGATCGATATCATCACTGTGACCTACGCCGTACTCTACGTGCATATTGTAGTTGATGGATGCAATGATATCTTCCTTAGTGATGTGCTTAGGAATAAGATCATTTCTACGTGCAAGAATAGTCTCAGCAAGACCTTCTGCATCATCCTTTGTTGCATACTCATCAAGAATCTCTCTAAGTACAGGATAGTAAACATCCTCATTGATGCCGAGCTGCTCAAGATCGCAGTCAACATAGTGAGTAAGGTCAACCATCATGTTAGAAAGAACCTTTATATTGCGCTCTTCAGTCTGAATCCATACATAAGGTATAGCTGCATCCTGAATTTCTTTTGCAAGGGCTCTGTCTACCTTTGTTCCTGCAGAAGCAAGCATCTCGCCTGTTGTCTCATCAACAACATCTTCAGCAAGGATCTGGCCACCGATACGATTCTTAAGGTGTAATTTCTTATTGAACTTATAACGGCCAACCTTAGCAAGATCATATCTTCTTGCATCAAAGAACATAGCGTTGATAAGTGACTCAGCACTATCAACTGAAAGCGGCTCGCCGGGACGGATCTTCTTGTAAAGTTCAAGAAGACCAGACTGATAGTCTGTTGAAGGATCCTTTGAGAAAGAACCCTGAAGCTTAGGCTCGTCACCGAACAGATCAATGATCTCTTCATTTGTGCCAATACCAAGAGCACGTATAAGTACTGTTACAGGTACCTTACGTGTACGGTCAACACGAACATAGAAAACATCATTAGAGTCTGTCTCGTACTCAAGCCATGCACCACGGTTAGGAATAACTGTGCATGCGATAAGCTTTTTACCAAGCTTATCATATGTAATATCGTAATAAATACCAGGTGAACGAACGAGCTGTGATACAATAACACGCTCTGCACCGTTGATTACAAATGTTCCGGTAGCAGTCATAAGAGGAAGATCACCCATGAAGATCTCATGTTCTGTGATTTCGTCTTTCTCTTTATTATGAAGACGTACCTTAACCTTAAGAGGAGCAGCATATGTTGCGTCTCTCTCTTTACATTTCTCGATAGAATACTTAACTTCATCTTCGCAGAGTTTGAAGTCTACAAATTCAAGACTCAGCTTACCGCTGTAGTCTTCAATTGGAGAGATATCATCGAAGGCTTCCTTGAGACCCTCATCCAGGAACCACTGATAGGAATTCTTCTGGACTTCAATGAGGTTTGGCATCTCGAGGGTGTCCTTCTGGCGCTGAAAACTCATGCGGACATTTTTGTCTGAACCAGTAGGATGTATTCTGTACTTTTCCATTGACATTCACCCCGTTCTTTGGATTTTATGAAAAGAGTTTCCGACCCGTTTCTGACCTTGAAAATATAAAAGGGCATAATTAGGCCTTTCACTCCACAATAAGTGCATTTTCCATATTAATGCAAATCTATACAAATGTCAAATGATTTTTTTGGTAAAAGAGCTGAAGTTATATTCCTGCCTGGAAGTAACAGAAAGTGTTTTAGCTGTGACTGCGTGAAAATATGAATCGGAAATTATTTTTTGCATCGAGTAGGCTGACTCCTACTCGATTTCGCACACGAACATTCCGCACTTCGTGCTCCATGTTCTTACAACCGGCAAATGAATTTGTATGCAAGCATCCATTCGCTTGCCGGTCTTGTGCAACAAAAAAGCGGAGAAGATTTCTCTTCTCCGCCAGGTAAAAACATTATAAAGGTTTAAATTACTTAAGAGTAACCTTAGCGCCTTCAGCCTCAACCTTAGCCTTGATATCCTCAGCTTCAGCCTTCTCAACGCCTTCTTTGATCATCTTAGGAGCGCCATCTACAAGATCCTTAGCTTCCTTGAGACCAAGACCTGTGATCTCACGAACAACCTTGATAACCTTAACCTTGTTAGGACCAACTTCTGTAAGCTCTACGTTGAACTCAGACTGCTCTTCTGCAGCACCTGCGCCAGCGCCTGCTGCTGCTACAACAACACCAGCTGCTGCTGATACGCCGAATTCTTCCTCGCAAGCCTTTACGAGATCGTTAAGCTCAAGAACTGAAAGCTCTTTAATAGCGTCAATGATTTCCTGTGTGGATAACTTTGCCATGATAATTTACCTCCATATAATTTGGTATAATTCTTTGTTATTAGTTTGCCTGACTATTCAGGCCTCACTTGAATTTTCAAGTATATGCGACAGAATAATTATTCTGCTGCAGGTGCTTCTTCAGCTGCAGGAGCTTCCTCAGCTGCTGGTGCTTCTGCTGTAGCTGCCTCAGGCTGCTTCTCTGCGATCTGTTTGATAACGCGAGCGAAGTTCGCCATAGGTGACTGCATAGAACCAAGCAAACGGGAAAGGAGCTGATCCCTTGGAGGGATAGAAGCGATCTCCTTGATTGTGTTCTCGTCGAAGAATCTGCCTTCGCAAACACCACCCTTGATCTCAAGCTGTGGGTTCTTCTTAGCGAACTCTGCAAGAATACGAGCAGGTGCTGCAGGATCTGTTTCAGAAATAGCTGCTGCACTTGGTCCGTCGAGCATACCATCGAGCTGAGCAAAATCTGTTCCCTCGAATGCACGCTTCATCATTGTGTTCTTGTAAACCTTGTAAGATACACCCTCTGCACGAAGAGCTCTACGAAGCTC
>NZ_JAILQF010000013.1 GCF_024699075.1 Butyrivibrio sp. | reverse complement strand
GCATTATGAGTATTGATTGCCTCATCATCCTTCCATACTTCTACAAAGAAGAATTTTGTCTTATCTTCTTTACCTGTATAAAGATGATAATCTACATTTCCCGCTTCCTTTCTTGATGCTACAATGCACTCCTTTGCAAGTGTTTCAAACTTACTTACACAATCCTCTTTTACGTTAAATGTTGCGATAATTGTTACCATTTTGATTTCTCCTTCTTATAAACTGTTGACTTTACTTCTATAATTATCGAAGGCCCCTTTTTTGGCAGCTTCAATTAAATTATCAAGATATTCGATTATTTCAGCTTTATCCTGAGGCAAGGTTCCCCTTATTGGTGCAGGCATTGTTACGTGCTCTGCTTTAAATACTGTAGGAATATTTATTGCATCTATCAGGGCTTTCAGTTCTTCAAACCTTTCTTGTTCCGTTGCCTCTATAAATTTACCTGCTTTTAAATCTCTTGATAAAGGAGTATCAGGGAAAAGAGTAAGTTCTAAAGCGTAAACCATACTAGGGTGAAGCTGATTAATAACATCTGCAGACTTTAATGCGTGATCAAGGCCATAGCCGTGACCTCCAAGTCCTCCAAGAAAATTCATAATATATGGCATTCCGGCTTCATCAAGTTTACTGAGCATCTCAACTACAACCTTAGCCTCGTAACCCTTATTCATTCTCTTTAAAATAAAATCATCACCTGATTCATTTCCAAAATAGAAATTACTGTAGCCCATTTCATGAAGCTTTCTCAGCTCTTCCACAGTTTTATTCTTTACATTGTCAACTCTTGCATAGCCGCCAATTGATTTAACATAAGGCAGATATTTATGGATAAGCTCAGCTACTTTTGCAAGTTTTTCATAAGATAAAAGGATCAGCTCCCTGCAAATAAATTCTTTCAAAATTCCATCCATAACTTGCCAACTCTTTAATATCTTCTTCTACTTCCTTAAGCTCTGACACTTTAAAGGGTGCATCCTTATAGAAAGTACAGAACTCACATTGACCGTGAGAGCACCCACTTGTTACCTGTAAAAATCCATCCATAGCTTCGTATGGAGGTCTATTTATTCCACTTGAAAAATGCATTACTTTGCCTCCTTGTTTTTGGCTTTTTCTTGTTCTCTTTTTGTTATAGCTATGATATATTCATTTTCTTGTCTTTTTTATTCCAAATTTCCATCATGGTATTTCAAATTATTGCTATTTTACTTTTAAACAAATCCTTTATTTTAGCTATTTTAAAATTTGGTATTCTATAATCTTTTCTATTTTCTTGCTATTTAATTTCAAAATCTTGTCATGTGTATGACAAATCATTATAATTTATAGATATTAAAAGCAAATCTTTAATATTGAATATGAATACCAAGTTAAAAATTTTTGATTTAAAAGGAATTAACTGGAGGTAGCTTTATGTATACTGCAAACTTTCCAATATTAAATCCAGACAATGATTTATTTAAAAATGTTGCTATAGCAAATTTAAGCTATGTTCATGCAGCCACAGATCCTAACTGGTCATTCATGACTCATTCCCATTCAGATACTGTGGAAATTTCTTATATTTTTGCAGGACAAAGCGCACTTTATTGCGGAGATAAATTCTATGAAACCCATCCTGGAGATTTGATCATTAAGAATGCCAAGGTTATGCATGCAGAAAAAACAGATTTAAAGAACCCTATAGAACAGGTATGTATTGGAATTTCCGGCATAAAGCTTGATAATCTTGAACCCAATTGCCTTATCGCAGAATCTGATATTCCGATTATATCTACCGGTTCAAATAAACCTTTTTTTGATGCTTTATTTAAATATATTTTGGATCAGTCTGTAGATACTATGTATGTTGATGTTTCTAAGATCAATAAGGTCTTACAGACCATTTTAACTATAGTTTATAAGGACTTTCATCTGGATTCTTCTAAGAACAAGATTACAGATACAGAAAAAAAAGATATACGCCCTGTTTTAAGATATATAGAAAAGAATTATGCCTCAAACCTTTCAATAAACAATCTGGCTAAAGAATTTTTTATTAGCCCATTCTATTTATCCAAAAAGTTTAAGGCAGAGACTGGTTTTACAATTAATCAGTATATTATTAGTTGTCGCATGGGTGAGGCTGAGCGTCTTTTAATCTTCTCAGACACTCCTATTAAAGATATTGCAATCAGTTGCGGATATGATAATCTTCCATATTTTTATACTACCTTCAAAAAATATGCAGGCTGCACTCCACAGGAATATCAAATAAAATATCGCAAATAAGTGAGTCTGACATACAGATTCTTATGATTTAAAATAAGAAATCCGCGTTGCCTGCGGATTTCTTAAAAAAGATATTCTTAGGAATATAAGACAATCAAGTTTTCCAACTTGCTTCTTATAAAAGCGATGCGAACAATCGAAGTACCAGCTGCCCAAATTTCAAAAAACCTCCAAGGCCTATATATTGATTTGTAACATCCTGAGACTGGGTGAATATATTCTCAAAATCTTTTTTAGTTTCAAGAACTGCCTGGCAATCCATATACATACAGCCATTTTCAAAGTGATGATATAAACTTCTATAATCCAGATTTATCGTACCGCAAGTTGCTACTACATCATCACTTACGCACATCTTACAATGACAAAATCCCGGAGTCCATTCGTAAATCTTAACTCCATTTCTTGTTAATGTATTGTAATAACTTCTTGTAACAGAATATATGATCTTCTTATCAGGAATACCAGGCGTTATAATTCTTATGTCAACGCCCCTTTTAGCTGCAAGACCCATCGCATGTATCATTTCATCTGTGATGATCAGATACGGAGTGATCATCCAGCAGTAGTCCTTAGAATTATTAATGATACTGATATACACATTTTCACCAAGATTTTCATCATCCATGGGGCTGTCTGCATAAGGCTGGATAAAGCCACCATCTTCTTTTTTTGAATAACTAAAATCAGGCAAATATTTAGTTTTATCAGTACTTGTCATCTCTAAGGCTGTATTTCTGCCAGTGTTAAGTATATCAAGATCCTGATGCCCCTTGGAGTCTTTGCTGGCTGCAGCATTCCAGTTTTCAAGAAATGCTATCGTAAGACTTCTGACAGCCTGTCCTTCAATCTTAATCCCTGTATCTTTCCATTTTCCATATGGCTCAGTTATGCCAAAGTATTCATTTGCTATATTATATCCACCTGTAAATCCTACAATTCCATCAATAACAGTAATTTTTCTATGATCTCTGTTATTAAGGAACAGATTAAGTCCCGGAGCAAAAGGATTAAAAACTCTGCATGAAATACCACTTTCATAAAGCCTGTCTATAAAATCGGTATTAATAAATCCAATAGACCCCATATCGTCATAGAATACTCTTACTTCAACGCCCTCACTGGCTTTTCTTTTCAAAATTTCAAATATTCCATTCCAGGCTTCACTATCTTCAATAGCATGATATTCAAAAAATATAAATTTCTCAGCATTTTTCATTGCTTCTTTTTGAGCTTCTAATCCTTCGCAGGCAGATGCATAATAAGTAATATCTGAGTCATCATAAACAGGATAAGAACTGTTTTTCCATATATAGGAAGATATAGATGCAAGATCTTTGTGTTTATCTTTTAACCTTTCGTAAGATGTATAATTCTGATCAGCTCTGTTTGATGACAATAAAGGATTTAAAGCCTCATCAATCCTTGTATATATATTTCGCATCTTATGAGGCTTTGAATTAAGTCCAACTACAAGATATATGCCTACACCAATAATAGGAGATACCAGTATCAGAATGATCCAGGGCATCTTTATACTTGAAATATAATTACTACCATACAAAGAAAGTACAATAAATAATGCTGCTACTCTTGTAACTCCATTTATCCAAATGGCATAATCATTTAGCTTTAAAAAGACAAATATTATAAATATTGCTTCTAAAAGCAGTACAAGAACCGAAAACATCATTCTCCCAAGACCATTTTTGATCGATGCTTTTTTCTCATAAGTAGTTGAACTCATCCATCAATCCTCCAAAGATATTCCGGAAAAAACATATTGACCGTTTCGTAAACTGTTATCATAATCAATTGCTGCGGCAGGACATCTGTGAAAACATCCAAGGCACAAGGTACAGGTATCCTTTACCCATACGGGTGCATTATTTACTATTTGTATAGCTTGTGTAGGACACTGTCTTTCACATAAACCACAACCAACACATAAATCATTATTGACTTTAAAAAGGCTGGTTTTTCTGATTGCATCATATGTATCTTTTGCCCTTGCAGCCTGGAAAGCTGTCATTTGGTCTGGCAGTATATGTCCTTGTTCTTTATTTATTATAGCTTTAATTATAGCAGCTGTTTCGCGTTTACCATTTTCTTCAGCCCTTCGATTTTTATCTTTATTATTAAGATTAAACATGGGGCTCCAGTTATCTACAAACCTGGCGGCATATAGGCTGTCAAATATAATGCCCTTTGGGGCAAATTCCTTTTGAGCTGTAGACAGAATATTTCCATAATCGCAGCCATAAGTTGCTACAAAATAAAAATAATGATGGCTTCCTGTAACTGTTATTGTTACATTTTTCAAATAATCCAACAAAATAGAGGGTAAACCTTCCCAATACGTCGGCATTACAACACCAAAATCTTCATTCTCTTTTATATTTATCGTATAATTTTTGATTTTGACAAGTTTTTTAAGCG
>NZ_JAILQF010000005.1 GCF_024699075.1 Butyrivibrio sp. | reverse complement strand
AAGGTCATATAAGGTCAAAAACTCCTTTTCTTGTTTTTCATCAAGATTGCCATCTGCATAATCCCTTGCTTTTGAGGAGACATAAACCTTTGCATCAGACAAAGTCATTATCTGCCTGCCAATAGGCTCCGCCTGAGGCTTATACTCTTTAAGTTCAGGGAAAAGAGCCTTGATCTTACCTATAAGATATGCAGGATTCATGCTCTTTCCATCTGAAGAAATCCCTGAATATGACATGTATAAAAGCTTTGAAGGCTTGGTCAGATTCATATAAAGGTATAGTCTTTGAATATACATCTGCTGGCGCGGAGATGGTGCCAGTTCTATATCCGCAGCATTGGCACTCAAAAAATGTCTGTCTATATCTGATAAAATACCACCCTCGGAAGCATGTTTAGGAATATAGGCATCATTAACTCCAAGGAACAATAGATACTTGATATTGGAAAGTCGGCTTCTTTCTATATCACCAACCCTTAATGTATCTACATTTTGAGGAATGGTTCCTACTTCAATTTCGCCAAATCCCGCATCAAGTATCTCCATGTATTCCTTAAGAGGAATTTTTTCTTCTCCGAGAAGGAGGGCAACCTGATCTAAAAGCTCCATGATCTTGCCATAGATCTGGCTGTACTCATCGGCTTTTACAACATCGCCTTCCTCTTCAAAATGCTTTGCATAGCTTTCAAGCTTTATATAAGCATTACCTCTTTTTATGAATTCATATAAGCCCTTGGACAAGTCAAGAACAGTCTTGTTCTTATTGTCCATGATAGGCCTTATCATCTCAACAAGCTCCTGTCTCATATTGTTGAGCTTTTCAAGAACAAGAACCGTCTCTTCATCGCTTGTAGAGCGCCTTGTCTTGGGGCTTCTCATAAAGATATCTTCCCAGGCCTTATGACCGCGGATTCCAAGCGACCTTACATAATTCTCCAGAAGATCTATGCTTTCATCATCAAAATCCATCATACCGCTGCGCATGAAATGAAAGACCGTCTCATAGCTGTAATCGGTCCTGACTATATCAAGGGCGCTTCTTATATATTCAATAAAGGGATTAAGCTTTATGCCCCTTGTCTCATCAATGTAGACAGGTATACCAAAAGTACTACTCTCTCTCTTGATCTTTTCTGAATAAGTAGAAAGGTCTCCACATACTATCGCAAAATCGCGGTAGAAAAGGCTTGAATCCTCTTTAACCCTGCGGCTTATATAAATAAGTGCCTGACGAACCTCTTCAAAAGGATCAGAACACTGCGCGATCACTATACTGTCTGATGCCGGTGCCTTATCATTGTCATAGGATGCCGGTTTATATCTGAACAGATGCTGTTCAAGAAAGGCCATGGGCGCATTATCAATAAGCCTTAAATTCACACCCTTTAAGAATATATCCGTGTTATGAGAATTCCTGTATTCCTTCCATCTGTCAAGATCAGGAGTATTCAAAGGATCTTTTCTTTGACAGCTTCTAAACTCACATTTTAGAAGACTCTGAATAGTCTTTTTACTTAGATAAAAGAGCTCCTGCTCTCTTAGATTCTCACTATAAGGATCAGTATCATCATCCATTTCAAGAGATACTATGACTTCTCCTGCAGTTATTAAAAGCTCTTCTATTACCCTGTACTGAATGGGCGTAAAGCCTGTAAAGCCGTCAAATACAATAACACTGTCCTTCACAAGGTCAGATTTTGAAAGGCGCATACAAAGATGCGACAAGGTTTCTTCAGGAGTAACATATTTACCTTCTGTATATTCTTTAAACTTTTGATATAGAAGCTTAAGATCAGAAAGTTTACCTTTAAGTGACCTTCTGGTCTCTGAACTTTTGATAAGTGTCTCAAGTTCATCTGGTCCTATATCATACTGCATAAGTTCTGAGATGGTTGATTTTACCTCATCTATGTATCCTGCCCTGTGCATATACGAGCCTATAATAGGCAGATCATCTTTGTTAAGATCTGCAACATGCCTTAAAATAAGGGACTTACCTACATCATCAAGTACAGCCTCTTTGCGCTTTCCTGTCTCTTCAAATATCCTGTGCGAAAGGCGTCCAAAAGAAAGAACATCAATATTCATGATGCCCTTATCAGGATGCATCCTTACAATATCCATCTGCGTCTGCATTGTAAACTGATCGGGCACAATAATAAGATAGTTCCTTGAACTATCTTCAATACTACGTTTTATAATTTCTTCATATAACTTGTGACTTTTGCCGGACCCGGACGGTCCTAATGAGAATCTAAGCATATCGCCCCCGTTATTAAAATAATGTACTTTTACTATATCACACTTTCCGATATAATAATGTAGGTATCAAAAGTCCCTTCTGGCACCATATGAGGGACTAATTAGATAACGAGGAGGATCATGATGATTTCAAAGAAAAAATTAATACAGGCTGTATCGGTTTCCGCACTTAGCGCAGTTCTTGCAATTAGTGCACTTACTACTTCCTTTACAACCGTAAATGCTCAGGCAGGAATCAATGAACTTACAGGTCTTGCTACTACAGCATCCGAAACACAGCGTCCTATAGCTGTTATGATCGATAATGATAAAAAGGCCAGTCCACACTATGGACTATCAGAGGCTGATGTTGTCTATGAGATGATCAATTCAACTCATAACAACCGCGTAACACGTCTTATGGCCATTTACAAGGATTACAACAATATCTCAAGAATAGGAAATATCCGTTCCACAAGACCTACAAATATAATGCTCGCAGCAGAATACAATGCTGTACTTATCCATGATGGCGGTCCTTTCTATATCTATCCATACTTTGATGCTACAGGTCTTAACCATCTCTCCGGAGGATTTTCAAGAATTCCTAATGGAAAGTCAAGAGAATTCACAGAATACTGCGTAGCAGGTGAAGCTGCATCAAGAATGGCAAAAGCAGGATATTCTACAGATTATACAGCTTATGAAGGACAACACTTTACATTTGGTGCTAATTCTCTTGCTGATGATGCAGGCGTTGTTTCTGCAACAAATGTATCTGTACCATTTCCACACAATTCAACACAGTTTGTATACAATGCTGCAACAGGTACCTATGACTTTTATGAATTCGGAAGTTCTGTAGTAGATGGTGATGACAAGCAGCAGGTAACATTTACCAACGTATTCCTTCAGGACTGCGACTTCACTCTTCTTGATAAGAACGGATACATGGTTTATAACTGCATCGGAACTAATGTTGGTTACTATCTCACAGGTGGTATGGCAATCCCTGTAACATGGGTTAAGACAACATATACAGGTGCTACAAAGTTCTACACATTAGATGGCGCCGAGCTTGTAGTTAATCCCGGCAAGACCTACATCGCACTTGTTCCTTCAGATGCATGGACAAGCGTTGGAATCCAATAATTATCTATATACTAAAAGTATGGGGATCATATCTACGGATATGATCCCCTTTTTGCAATATAAATCTCGTAAGAAAGATTTATACGTCACTACCTTATACTGTTTGATATAATATGTGATTATTTTAGTTTTATCAAAAACACCGATAATACAGGAAGAAATATCATAAAGATAAACATCACTGCTACTGCACCTGCCGGATTGCCGGATAAAGCTGTAATAATGTATCCGCAGAATAGGTTAAACAAGCTATGAAGAATCATGCATGGCCAAAGTTTTCCAGTCTTTATCCTAATAGTTCCCCAAACCAGAGCAACAATGAAAGTTGCAAACATCTGAGGTATACCTTGAGATATGGCATGTGGAATTGCGAAAAGGACTGCTGATATAATAATGGTTTCCTTTTGACCAAGTATCAGAAGTCTTTCAAGAATCATTTTTCTAAAAAGAAGTTCCTCAAAAATCGGATTGAATAGCAAAAGCAAAACTGCGTAGAATATCCGATTTTCTCCAAAGAGATCTGCAGACAGATTGCTGCCGACTTTTCCGACAAGTATTTTGATAATGATGTTAATGACCGTAACAACCGGTATAGATAGTCCAAGCTGAATTATCAAGCTTTTTAATATCAATCCACTTGTTACCTGAATTTCAGCCTCGGGACTTTTCTTTTCCATATTTCCTGCAATAGCGAAGAATCCGGCGAGTCCCACGGTATAAGGAATAATCATAGTTTCCACAATAAGCGTTATAATTTCAGGTATTCTCTTGGGAAGCCTTGGGCCCAAAATCTTTGTAAAACCTATCGTGATCAAAAACCACACAGCAAACCCCAAAGCGGCTCTTAGCACAACTACTATACTATTCTTCTTCATCCCACTTCTGCTCCTTTCGAAATTCCAAAAGAGCATCGTTCATACGGTCTGTCCTTGCTTTTATCACATAATAGCTTATTATCTGTGTAATAGAAAAAAACAAAAGAAAAATCAGAGCAAATATCAGAAGATTAGGGAAGGCTGGCAATATCTGCTCATTATGTCTTGAAACATCCATTGCAAATATCAAAGACACCGCCAGAAATAATGGCATAAAAATGAGATTTTTCACGATAAAAGGTTTTCCCATTGCCCATTTGCTTGAATCCGCAAGAATCCTAAAAAACATGATAATTCCAAGCACAAAGAAAGTGACCCAGAGCTTTATTAGTACAATAGGTTCAAAATAAGCTCCTTCAAAAGCAAAAGCAATCCCAACGAACAATGCTGTTATGGAAAAAAATATGGCAGCTCTTGAAAGACTTTTTTGAACGGCTATCTTAATCCTGGTTCTATCTATAAGGTTCTTTTCTCTCACATATCCCATTTTCTCATTTTTCATAATCAGCTGTTTCCTTTCATTCCAATACTCTGCTTGAAATCTTCCACGTAGTTTCGGGAAACAATAACCCATTCGTCACTCGAAAGCAGGAGTTTTAATCGTCTCGCGCTATCAGGAGATATTCTTCTGACAGCTCTGATATTAACGATCACTGATTTTGAAATACGGACAAAATGGTCGTTTGCGACCATGTCTTCTATGTCGTACATGGTTTTCCTGACCCTATAGATATCAGAATCTGTATAGGCATAAACGTTTCTGTCAACCGCCTCGAAATAGAGAATCTTGGTAAGATAAACCCGGGCTTTATCCCCATTCTCTTTTTCGCCTATGACGACACTAGTTGCGGAATTAATGGCGCATATGAGATTCTCTACTTCGTTTGTCCTCTCTTTACACCTTATTTCCACTTCCGTTTCTGCCAGATTTTGATTTTCCCGCACAAAGAGCTTCAATTTTCCGCCTCCATGTATCCTTTATACCTTCTAGCCGTGGGTTCACCAATAAATTATGAATAACAGGTACATTTATGTGAATAATATGCCAAAATTTCAGTATTCTCCGAATCCCGCATAAGGGATACCATTTATCAGGCATTCTGCCGCATCTTCAATATCTTCATAGTCAAGTTCTTCACCTTCTCGTTTGCAGCATTCAAATTCATCCACGATGTTTTCAATCAGCACCATGTCTATAAATAGTGGCAGTTTTTTGAGCATTTCTTCTGGAATATCCGTCTCCGTTTTATAGCCTTGCAATTGAAAGTCAAAGCACTGCTGCATCAGCTCAAAACGCTTTTCTGGATTGGTCTCCTGCCTTGTCCACCCTTCGTTGTGAATCCATAGATTTGCAAGATCGAACATATACCAACAGTTTATACAATTATCAAAATCGAATACCGTGATCTCACCAGTATTCATGTCGATATGGTAGTTGCCATCACTAAAATCGAAGTGAACAAGACCATAGCAAATTTTATCCATAGGTAATGTATGAAATTCTTCCAGACGCTTCCCGATAACTCTTTTTAGTTCATGGTATTCATCTGGAATCAGGTGATCAAGGTAAGACATATTGTATTTGTCGAAATAGTTTGGTCGGTTATGAACAGGCACATATGCCTTAGATAGGCTGTGAATCTTGCCCAGTGCCTTGCCAGTATTGTAGAAATATTCGCTTAGCGGTGCACCTTCCCTGTATTGATAACCATTATCCGCGATCAACATTCCTTTGGCATAAGCAAACAGGCTGACGTACACTTCCTTACCATCTGCCTCAATGCATTCCACCAGTTTCCCATGAACAGACGGGATCGCATCTGCTACTGGTGCGCCGTTTTCAGCCAGGAAGTGAGCAAACTCTGTTTCAGCCAGATAATCATTCTCAGTTCGATCACTCAAAGGGGAGATGCGAAGAACATATTGGTTATCCCCATTCAGACTAACAATCATGATCTGGTTTCGTCCACCTTCGTGGCCTGACACAGCGGTGAATGTACTATTTTCAAGAGAAAAAAGATTCTTTGCTTGTTCAATAATCTGCTTCAATTAATACCCCCCTGTAATCAATATCTCCTTAAAGAATTCAGCATTTTCAGGCTTTCCACCAGTCAATTTGTATTTTCCATCCTCAATTCTCAAAACGACTCGATTGTCAGCTGAAAATGCTATTCCATAGACTTGTTTTACTGGTAACTGTTTAGGAACAGAATCTTTGAACCATGTAAATTTAACCATAATGCATCCCCACTAATACGATTAACAATGGGCAGGTGACTTTGAATATAATTTACCACTCCCCCGTCCCAAAGAGACCATGATCGACTATTAAGCTGTAATATCCTCTCCCAAAAGGAAATCATATAAATCAATCGTGACTATACCTTTCTCATCATATGATGGTTTAAGCCCCGTTTTAGCAACCACTATTTTTTTGAAAGAATCATTAATATAATAAAGACTTTTCTTTTCCTGTAACTGCTTATCTTTCTCTTCCATCGATAATGCGGACTGAATATAAAGCTTTTGAGCACCTTTTGAAGCTATAAAATCAACTTCTAAAGCCTTCTGAGCATAGATATTTTTACCATTAACATCGATTCTTTCAGTCCTTTCATTGATATTAACCTCTCCAATATCTACATTGAATCCCCTGTATCTGAGTTCATTATAGATGATATTTTCCATTATGTGAGTCTCTTCAATCTGTCTAAAATTAAGCCTTGCATTTCTTACGCCAATATCTTCGAAATAGACTTTGAAAGGAGATCCAATATACTTTCTACCCTTGATGTTATATTTTTTCGCCTTTGATACAACAAATGCGTCTTCAAAATATTCTACAAAATTAGCTACGGTATCATCAGTAATATCCTTACTTACAACACTCTTGAAGGTATTGGTAATCTTGCTTATATTGACTGGTGTGCCAATCATGGATGCCAATACATCAAATGTATCTGCAAGTTCAGTTTTCTTCTTAATTCTATTATGAATGATAATATCCTTTAAATAAGTTTCTTCGCAAAGTGACTTTAGATAAGATACTTTTTCATCATCGCTAGTCATCTGCGCCACAAGAGGGATCCCACCAGTAATAACATATTCTTTCCACGCATCTTGAGGATTTCCATCGAATCCCTGCATGTATTCAGAAAAAGATAATGGAAGCACATGCACTACGCTGCTCCTGCTTTTAAACTCGGTTGCTATATCAGAAGAAAGAAATCGCGAATTAGAACCTGTTACATATACATCAAAATTTTTGTGCCGCAAAAAGCTGTTTAATGTACCTATAAACCCATCAAGAAGTTGTACCTCATCAAGAAGAAGGTAATAATTATCGACATCATTTGTCTTATCCTTGATATATGCCCTGAATTTCTTGGAATTAACATAGAAAATATCGCCATCTTTCCAAATTTTAGTATCCTCATCTGGATAATAGTCCTCAAGAAGGTCAATATCTTCATCTGAATCAAATGCAAAACGTATGATGCTTGAACTTGGAACGCCACAGTTAAGCAAATGCTTATAATAAAGTTCATTCATAAGATATGACTTTCCCGCTCTTCTGGCTCCCGTTATCACCTTGATTAAGCCATTTTGCTTTCTATCTATTATTCTTCCAAGATACACATCTCTTTTATATTCCATTTTTACTCCATATTTTTCATATTCTTTGAATAATTTCGATTACATTATAGCAAACATTGGACATCTCGGCAAACATTTAATCGAATTTTTGCAAAGACTGTGGTTGCATTCGATTCATATTTATGATGCAATAATTGCACCTGCTCTAAACAATTCTGCTTGGTTTCTTTTGCATTTGAAAATGAGCATGCAGATATAATAAGCATACTGAAAAGAATTACCACAACAACATTTTTCTCATACTGTCATAATTCCTTTATAAAGTCATAGTTGTAAGTGATTAGTAGATTCATATAAATTCCAATATATAAGACCAATCGCATTTTTTATAAATTATCTTTTTTCAAAGTCACGTATCAGTAAAAGTGTTCTGTACTCTCTTTGATTCCATGCTTGTCTTCCTTCTTTCTCCAACATCTTTTCATTCTTAGAAATAGCTTCTTCTAAAGAATA
>NZ_JAILQF010000004.1 GCF_024699075.1 Butyrivibrio sp. | reverse complement strand
GCTTTGCATGGCACGGGGCTTTGATCCTGTATCCGCTTTTATTAAGAAGAACGGGTCTTGTTAAGCCGTCAATTAAGCATATTTACAAGCCTATACTATTTCTGTTGGTAACAACACCTTTGATATATGCTTTTGATAAGCATTTTAATTGCAATTTCTTTTTTGTGAACTGGCCTGTGCCGGGGAGCCCGTTATCTTATTTTGCATCATTACTGGGTAATCCCGGGTATCTTATTGGATATGCAGGGCTTGTACTGATAATACTTATTATTGTTTATGGAATAGATCTTCTTATAAAGACTATACTTAAGGATGAGAGACTAATCTGAAAAATATCCCGATTTTTGTAGAGTATGAAGATGCCCACTGCCAATGTGTTATATATACATTGTAGCTGTGGGCATCTGATTGTTAATTGCCCAAAATATTAGTTAATACATACATCCAGTAGAAGAATACTGAAACTGATCAGAAAGTCAAATACATATTCACCGGAATTTTTGCAATAGCTTACAAACTCAGGTATATCCAATGTTATATCCCATGTAAGCTTATACGGTGCATCCGGATCTAACGTTGTAATAGTCATACTGACTTTCTTGGCACTTGGATCTGTCATTTTACGTGCTTTATTTAGGATATCATATTTTTCCATAGACACCTCCTTGAAATAAATATTTAGTTTTGCATGTTATGTGGATTAAAGCCGGATGTCGGCCAGATGGAAGATCATACTTCCAATAATATTTTTATAGAAAAGCAAAACATTGTCAATAAAATATTGTAATATATAAACGGATTTAGAAAAGTTATTTAAAAGCTTGCCGATGTCATGACTTCATCATCTTTGCCATGTTTCATTCTTGTTTCTACTATGTTTTTTCGCACTTTGGAGACAAAAAGGAATACCCCCTTAAGGTTTTGAAGGTTTAGTGTAAAGGTGGCGTTTGCGTAGTGGTAGACTTATTGCTTTTTTTCCAAAATGATAGATATGATAATAACAAGAAGCTTGACCTTTCAAGTGATGCAACAGTGATCAGGTACCTGACTACATTTACGGCAGCAGACAGCATTATGAGGTGTAAGGATTTTATGAAGAGATTTATTACATTCTGTCTTATAACTACATTGCTGATTCTATCAAGCTGTGGAAGCAAAAATGATGATAGTGTATCTGTTATAGGTGGAGCGGATGGGCCGACATCCATTTATTTAAAAGAAAATGATGACTCAGGTAATTACACGCAGATTGATCAGGAGACTGCAAAGCTTATGATGGAGCTTGATGACGGTCATGTGATCGTTGATGTGCGTAGAGAAGATGAGTATGCCAAGGGGCATATCCCAGGGGCTATTTTGATTCCTAATGAAAGTATAGGCACAGAGCAACCATCAGAGCTTCCGGACCTGGATCAGATTATTCTTGTTTACTGCAGAAGTGGAAGGCGGAGCAAGGAAGCTTCTCAGAAGCTTGCAGATATCGGATATACTAATGTCTATGAGTTTGGTGGGATAGTCGATTGGACTGGTGAAATAGTTACCGATTAAACTGCTAAAGAGACGGAAGTATTGACAGATTTGCTTGGATGTAACAGTGACGTTGGAATAGGGAGATATAAATTGTTAGATGAAGGTAGCAGCTTACCTATACAGGGCGTAAGCATTAATTGGGACAAAATAGATGAAAATAGCTATCTGTGCAGGATAGATGCAATTAAGGATTTGGATTATCTTGCCTTTAGGAAAAACATTACTATATTTGTGGGTGAGAATGGCAGTGGTAAATCTACTATGCTTGAAGCTATTGCAGTAAATTATGGATTTAACCCTGAGGGTGGCACCAGGAACTATAGTTTTTCAACCTATGATTCTCATTCGGAGTTATGTGATGCAATAAGGCTATCCAGAGGATTCAATAAGCCGGGGTGGGGATATTTCCTTAGAGCAGAGAGTTTTTATAATGTGGCATCAGCAGAGGAAGAATATAGTAGACTAGGTGGAGTTCCACAGCACTTCCATGAGCGTTCACATGGTGAAAGCTTTTTACAGCTGGTTCAAACGAATTTTAAAGGGCATGGGCTTTATCTTTTAGAT
>NZ_JAILQF010000482.1 GCF_024699075.1 Butyrivibrio sp. | reverse complement strand
TCTCGAACCCTGGACAACCTGATTAAGAGTCAGGTGCTCTACCAACTGAGCTAGCAGCGCATTTCTTTTATTTTGTTTGCCGCAGTTCCTTGCGACAAAAGATACTTTACTACAACCTACAGACCTTTGCAAGTGTTTTTTTAAAAAATTTTTCAAAATGTGAAAAATGCTTGAAAATAGTAAGGTTTAACTTCCTAAATTGTGCATCAATACAATAGGATCAGGTCAAAATTGCCTGTTTTTGATAACCATTCTCATTTTTACCACTTAATTTTTTGTATTTTTAAAGCCGGAAAATCCAAATTTTTTTCAAAAATTATCACTGCTATATCATTTTTTCTAAATATTATTTCAAAATCAAGCCCAGATAACTCTACTGCATATTCTATATTCCAAAATCAAGCCAAGATAACTCTACTGCATATTATTATTCTAAATCCAAGCCAAGATAACTCTACTGCATATTTTTATTCTAAATCCAACAATCTATAAAGGAAAAGAGCAACAGGCATATACCCATTGCTCTTTTCATAAAAATCTTTGTTGGTTTAAAATATAGCATCAAAGGTTAGCGACATTCTTGAACTGCGCCACCTTATCTTTATTGGCATCTTCCTTAGCCTTATCTTCCTCATGCTCGAAAGCAGCAAGTTCAGGATGCATGCGCTTCTCATAAGAATAGTTCTCATATTTAGGTCTCTTATGTGTCTGATGAGCCCAGATATCATCAGCAACAGGGCCCCATTCCTTAGAGTAATCATCGCACTTTGAGCACAGATGCTCAACTGACTCTTCTGACTCTTCGTTGGTCTGGTGTGCTCCTGTTTTTGCAACCATCTCTCTTAAAAGCTGAGGATTCTCAAGCATCGGGCATGGACGAAGGTGATTTCTGTTAAATGGCTGGCCCTCATGATATGCCATGAACAAAGGAGACTGAAGCATCTCAAGTATGGAATTATCATGAATGTTAGTATTAGAGAAGTGTATGAATACACAAGGCTCTGCATCACCACTTGCATTGATATGGAAATAGTTACGTCCGCCTGCTATACATCCTCCAACAGCCTCACCGTCATTCTGGAAATCCATAGGGAAGAAGCCTATATCGCACTTGTCAGAACGGATATAACGTATCTTGTCGATCATCTTGCGGCGCTGCTCTACTGTAGGCATAAGTTCAGGAACTGCATTATTACCAACCGGCATATAGTGGAAGAAGAAACCGAATCTTGCTCCCTTATCTGAGATCATTCTAAGGAACTTCTCGTCTGTAACAGCTTCGATGTTAGCACGTGTATAGCAGATTGAGGTTCCGAATATGATACCGTATTTCTGGAACAGGTCCATGGCCTTCATAACTGCATCATAGTGCCCTATGCCTCTTCTAGCATCATTGGTATCAGGTGTTCCTTCTATAGAAAGCTGGAATGTGATATTTCCAAGTCTTACAACCTCTTTACAAAAATCATCATCTATAAGTGTGGAGTTATCAAAGATAGAGAACTCAACATCATTGTGCTTTTCTGCAAGCTTTAAGATATCCTTCTTACGAACAAGAGGTTCTCCGCCTGTCAGCATGTAAAGGTATACACCAAGCTCTTTGCCCTGAGTAATGATCTTGTCCATGTCCTCAAATGAAAGATTGTGCTTGGCACCGTATGTACCTGACCAGCAGCCCTGGCAGTGCATATTGCAGGCACTTGTAGGATCAAAGAGGATCAGCCATGGGATGTTGCAGCCGTATTTCTTACGATTGGCTCTGATTGTCTTGGTTCCGCGGAAGAATGCCTCATAGCCAAGGTTAAGCATTGTCATCTTGGCAACATGGGGATCAGTTTCATCTATTACCCTGTTTATGAACTTGATCCATCTGTTATCAGGGTCCTTTATAGCATTTCTGACTGCTTCCATATTTTTCTTGTCAAAACCATCAGAAAAGAACTTCTCAGCCTCATCTACAAGCTTAAGATAAGTCTCAGTCCTGTCTTCTGTTTTGTTAAGGTGCTTCAAATAACGATCAATAAGAATACTAAATGCCTGCCTCTGTGCAGCATGTGATATATTCTGAACAACTGTACTCATAGTCTGTCCTCCTTTTCTTATATTCATTGTATTATTCTTTAAAAAACCAGTCATCGGACAAGAATTTTAGTTTGAGTAATTTTTGGACACTTTTGCACATCTGTCCGTGTAGTATTTATCGTATTTCTAATAATATTATTTTGTCGTGATTAGTACTTTTCATTATCTTTAATTTGTGTAAAATTAAAGGAATAAATAGTAAGGTATAAATCGTCCAAAACAGTGCTCAAATTCACTAAAAGGTTCATATCTTTATTTATAATAAATGCTTAAGGTAAAAATATGGATAAAAAGAAATTAACAAGACTTATGATCGATTCCGTAGTAAAACGCGGCATCGAAAATATGGCAGATGACCCGAGAAGAAGCATAAGAAAGCTTGCAGATCTTGGAAGACAGTTCTCTACAGGACGTTTTCAGGATGACATAATCGATATCATTCAGACTATTCTCTCTAATGAAGATAGTCCTTATTATACTATGCTGCAGAACTTCCTTGATAACACAGACCACTCCTGTATAAGGAGATTTGGTATCAATATGGGCTATAACAGCTGGACTTATGATGCAAGGATTCTGCGTCAGAAGTCCCAGGATCTTTCAATAACACTTCCCTGGGCTTTGATGTTCAAATATGATGTCCGTTTAGACAATGGTGCAGATCCGGCTAAGATTGAAAGCATGATAGAGCAGGCCCTTCCTTATGGCATAAACTCTTTTGCCATAGTTCAAAGAGGAGGAAGCATCGCATCTAATGAGATAATCGATATATTCAGAAAAAATGAAGAATGCGCCTTCTTCTATTTTCTTGAAAATGCAGAGCTTACAACAAGTCAGGCTTCTGCATTAAAAGAATGCATGAACGTAATGATATCTATAAGTGCAGACGAGCCGCAAAGCTTTAATACTTCAAAGCTTTTGCATGATGCAAAGCTCTTGTACAGCATACATCATTTCTATGATGATAATGATTTTGAAAAAGTTGATTCGATTGATGCTAACTCAGATGCCCTTCAAAAATATTTCGATTACCAGTCAAGCATGGTAATCCTGATCCCCAAGAAGGGCTGCGCCAATCACGGTGATATAGTCAAGCAGATAAGGCTTGAAGGCAAGTTCCCATGCTTCATATGGGATATGTACTATGATTCATCCCTTATAAGTCAGAGACTTCTTGGAGATGAAAGAGGATACCTTGAATTCGAAACAGACGGATCTATAGTATTCCCTTCTAATGATAACGATGCATTAAACATAGATTCGCCTTTTATTGATATTGTCAAAAATGTCATGCCGGCATACAGCTGTACTGTCGCATAGTGAACTACCCATCATCTAAAACTAATGGGTTTTCTGGCTGTATCATTATAAAAAAGCTTTCGGTTTTCATCCATGGAGCTTAAATCCAAAGATGAAAATCGAAAGCTTTATTAAATTCAGATTTATTTCGCAATTGTAAGCTGGTCGCTTGACCTTACGCAGTTACGTCCATCAGCCTTGGCCTGATACAGGGCCTTGTCCATTCTCTCAAAAGCATTGTTGATGCTATCTGTTTCAAGAAGCTGAGTTATTCCTATACTGGCTGTTATAGTCCCGACATTTCCAAAATTCTCTGAGCTTATATGCACAAGTAAGTCACTTGTGATGTCACGTGTCTTACTAAGATCTGAGTCGTGGCATACAGCTACAAACTCTTCACCGCCCCATCTTCCAAGAACGCAGTTACTGTCTTCAAGGTATTCACTAACCATTTTGGAGAAGCGTTTAAGGGTCTTATCTCCTGTAGCATGACCATAATTATCATTGACTTCCTTGAAATAATCTATATCAAGAATAGCTATGGAAGCAGGTCCCTGACCCTTCCTTATATCCTCGATAGCATTGCTTATCTCTGTCTCTATGCGACCGTGATTAAAGACTCCTGTAAGAGTATCTATTGATGCCTTCTCTTCAAATTTCTTAAGATATGAATTCATAGCTTCCATAGATTCATTAATATCCTGAACCATAAATACGAAGCGGAAGTCATCCTCATTGCTCGTCTCAGAACGGCTGAATATAAGCTTAACCCAGATGAAAACTCCTTCCAGATTCTGCATCTTACAGTCAAAAGAAGCTGAATGTCCCGGAGCAAAATGAGTTTTCAAATATTCAGGATCTGTCCATTTAAGGAACTTTGGTCTGTCATCAGGCCAGATCATATTTACGATCATCATTCTCCAATCAGTATAAAGAATGTTTGAGTGAAGATTCTCACTGGAAACTTCAGTAACACTTATACTACTTGTAGTATTTTTGATAAGATCGATATACATTGAAAAAAGATATGTGTTCTGAATAGTATCGACCTTGGTTGATGCGATCATATCGCAATTTGAATCTTCATAATCAAGCTCATTAAGCACAAATATATAAATGCAGGTATCCTTTAAAGGATATATTGTCATCTGAATTATATGCTTATCGCCCTTAAAATCGATCCTGCAGCGCCTTGTATATTTATCATTATAAGTTCCGTACGAAGCCAGAAAGACCTTATAGGAATCAACAACCTTTTCACCACTGTCCTTCATATGAAAAAAAACTCTCTCAAGCAGATCATTATAATCGCCCGTCTTTTTAAAGCATTCATCCATGAAGCCGCGGCTTATTATTCTTTTATATTTGTTAGTACAGGAATTAACTACAAAGACCTGGTCTACCATTCCGGCCAAAAGACCAGTTACAGAATCCGGTGTATACTCCTCAATATTGTTCAAATCCATTTTAGTATCCCTCCCCATAAGGAATATACTGTTATGGCAGGCATCAAAGGATATATCCGCATATACTTTGATGTCAAAGTCACAAGATGTAATTCCTTATATTTAAATCCTTTTAGAGAAATCCCCGTTTTCTCTTTATATAATCTAATACATAATATCATTTATTTCGTATTATCATAACATAAAAATAGCAGCAAGTCGTTAATTGCTGCTTTTTATTTTTCTTCATCTCTTATTACTATTTTGGCAAGACCTACGCTTATAACTTTGAGCTTACCAACAAACTCCTCGTCATTCATCTGCATACCTTCAGAAAGCCATCTTGTAATGGCTGAAAGGAAGGCATCACAATAGAAGGTGACGAAGAAATCCTTAAGATCATTGTCCTTTATCATATCGTTAATATACAGATACATAATAGGACGTATGGACTCGATCACATAATCATGAAAAGAATTCTGGCCTTCGATTTTCAGTGCAGCCCTGTAAAACTCCCTGTCTTCATAAAACCTGTGGCAGATATCCTTAAGTGCATCCCACCCGGTTTCATAATCGTCGATATCCATCTTTCCAAGAAAACTCACAAGAAAGATCCAATTGACCAGATCATACTTGTCCTTGAAATGATAATAAAAACTTTTACGGTTCATTCCACAGGCATCGCATATATCCGATACACTGATCTTTTCGAAAGGCTTTTCCCTCATTAAGTTTTTTAAAGATGTCGCAAGGGCATTTTTAGTAATATTAGAATCAGCCATTCCTTACTTTACTTCCGTATTAGTTTATAGAATGTATATCAGTTTTCGCTCTTTTCAGGGTGCTCCAATATCTCCTGCATGGTCTTCCAGCCAAGAACTGCGCACTTAACACGCGCAGGCATATGAGACACATCCTGAAGTGCTGCAGCTTCATCAAGCTGCTCTATCTCTTTTTCATCAGTGACATCACCATGAATCATGCCCATAAAAGTAGATGCAAGCTTAATAGCTTCATCCTTGTTCTTGCCGATGATCTGGTCTGCCATCATATCTACAGATGCCTGTGATATAGCACATCCTGATCCGTCAAACATGGCATCTTCAATAATGCCTTTATCATTTACCTTAAGCTGCAAAGTAATGTCATCTCCACATGAAGGATTAACTCCGCGAAGCTTAAGAGAAGGATTCTCCATAACTCCCTTATGCAAGGGGCTTAAATTGTGTTCGTTAACGATCTCGCGATAAAGCTGCTTAATCTCCATAGCCCATAACCTTTCTGACGCCTTTTAATACTTCCAAAAATCTCTTAACCTCTTCTTCTGTATTATAGAAATAGAGGCTGGCTCTTGCCGTTGAGCCTGCGCCGATAAACTGCATAAGCGGCTGTGCACAGTGATGGCCTGCTCTTACACACACACGGTCTTCGTTAAGTACTGAAGATATATCGTGAGGATGAACGCCGTCCATAGTAAATGTCACAATTCCGCAATGCTTATCAGGATCCTTGGATCCATATATTTTAATATACGACAATTCGCTCATTCCGTCCATAAGAAGACGAGTAAGATGCTTCTCCTGTGACTGGATAAAGTCATATCCGACCTTCTCAAGATAGTCAATTGCAGCTTCAAGGCCTACAGCATCAGCAGCATTAACAGTACCTGCTTCAAATTTATGAGGAAGCTCTGCCCATGTAGCAGAGTCTCTTGTAACATACTCGATCATCTCTCCACCAGTAAGGAAAGGATCCATAGCTTCAAGAAGCTCTTCTCTTCCATAAAGGACGCCGATTCCCATAGGAGCCATAAGCTTATGTCCGGAGAAAGCAAGGAAATCTACATCAAGATCCCTTACATCAACCTTCATATGAGGCACAGACTGTGCTCCGTCTGCTATAACTATAGCACCCTTTTGGTGGGCATATTCAGCTATCTCTTTAACAGGATTGGTAATACCAAGTACGTTAGATACATGACCTATTGATACTATCTTTGCTTTGTCTGTGATCTTGGATCTGTATTCCTGTTCTGATATAACACCTTCTTCATCAGGCTCAAGCCATACAAGCTTTGCACCCTTTTGTCTGCATACCATCTGCCAGGGAAGAATATTGGAGTGGTGCTCCATTACTGTGATTACGATTTCATCGCCTTCATTGATATTCTTAAGGCCATAGCTGTAAGCAAGAAGATTCATAGATTCAGTAGTATTTCTGGTAAAAACGATCTCGCAGCTCTTCTTAGCACCGATAAAATCTGCTACTCTCTGTCTTGCATGTTCATAACGATCTGTAGCATCAACGCTCCAGTCATAGAGTCCGCGAAGAGGATTGGCATTAGACTTTTGATAAAAAGAAGTTACCGCATCCATTACCGCCTGCGGCCTCTGAGATGTAGCCGCGTTGTCAAAATATATATAATCATTTCCCTCAAATATCGGGAAATCTTTTCTGAAATCTTCTGCCTTCATACTGCCTCCAACCATTGACCTTTACTTACAGTATTCCATCAAGATATACTGCAACCTTATTTCTAAGATCCTCATCAGGGATCATACGTGCAACTGAATCAAGCCTTGCACGGACCATTATCTTCTTAGCGCTTTCCTTATCGATTCCTCTTGTCTCCATATAAAAGAGCATATCATCAGAAAGCTGGCCAATAGTTGCACCATGTCTTCCATCAACATTCTCCTCTTTACAAAGGATCAGAGGCATTGACCTGTTGATAACTCCGGGAGATAGAAGAAGTGTATCCTCCTGCTCATCTCCAACGCTTCCTGCTGAACTCTCACAAAAATCAAGTGAGCCTCTCCAGTTCTTAGTAGCATTTCCATCAAGAATTCCTCTGAAGGTTGCCATGGATTCTGTCTTCTTGCCACGCTGCTCTGCAACATAATTAAAGTCATAGAACTGGTCATCTGTACCAAGAAATCCTGTATTGTTATCTGAAACAGCTTCTTTTCCCAAAAGTCCTACATAAGCGCCAACATAAGCCTTGGAAGCACCCATCTCCATCTCAACAAGATCAAACTTGCCGTTATCCATTACAACGCCGCCAAGATCATCAAAATGTCTGACCTTCTTGCCAAGCATCTGAACCTTTACAAGATGAAGAATAGCATTACTGCCTACATAAAATTTAGTACTTACTGCTTCAATTCCTTCTGCATCAGCATCAGAATCATAATCCATTATGACTGTAAGCTCTGCATCATCAGGAACTATAATTACCTGACGGCTTATAGTGCTCTTACCCTTTTCAAGGTGATCGTGGAACATTACAGGCTCCAAAGTCTTTGTTCCTTCTACAGCCTTAACCACACTTGCCTTTACTCCGGCACTTTCCAAAAGGGCGTCCACTCCTGATCCCATACCAGTTCTTACTATCTGACCGGCATGATTTGGAGCAGTGTCTCCATTGGGACCTACAAGTCCCTCATCTGCTTTTAAATTTGCTTCATGAGAAGGAGCAAATACGCTCTCAGCTTCACTTGCATCAACATTCTCTGAAAGGCTCACACCTTCAGGAACCTTGACTGCTTCCATGGAAAATTTGGAAAAAGAAATATCTTTTTCACTTATATCTTCACCGTTTAATTTAAGCCACCTGTATGTTTTAGCCGGAAGCTCATTAACTCTCATATCTATATTCATAGGTTACCTCGCATCTAACTTCGCTACTTATCATGATCTACTATCACGATATCAGAATGTCACAATAATCCTTCAATTACATATTGCCTGACATTTCAAGCTTGATCAGATTGTTCATTTCTACTGCATATTCAAGAGGAAGCTCCTTGGATACAGGATCTGCAAAGCCTGATACGATCATGGCTCTTGCATCCTCTTCTTTGATACCACGGCTCATGAGATAGAATACTGCATCATCACTGATACGGCCTATCTTAGCTTCGTGTCCTACATCTGCATCATTGGTACGAATATCCATTCCAGGAATTGTATCTGATCTTGACATTGAATCAAGCATCAGTGAATCACAGGATATAACAGCCTTGGAATGCTTTGCACCTGAATTAATGGTAACTGAACTTCTGTAAGTTCCGATACCGCCGTCCTTAGAGATTGACTTAGTGCTGATAACAGAAGATGTATACTTACCGTTATGAACTACCTTGGCACCTGTATCCAGGTTCTGACCCTTACCTGCAAAAGTGATACCTGTATATTCCATCTTGGAATGATCACCCTGAAGGATAGTCATAGGATAAAGGTATGATGTATGTGATCCAAAGGAACCTGAAACCCATTCCATTACGCCGCCCTCTTCTACGATGGCACGCTTTGTATTAAGGTTGTACATATTCTTGGACCAGTTCTCAATAGTAGAATAGCGAAGTCTAGCGTTCTTGCCTACAAAGAGCTCAACGCAGCCCGCATGAAGGTTAGCAACATTATATTTAGGAGCTGAACATCCTTCTATGAAATGAAGATCTGCACCTTCATCTACGATAATAAGAGTATGCTCAAACTGTCCTGCACCTGCTGCATTAAGACGGAAGTATGACTGAAGTGGAATCTCCACCTTAACTCCCTTTGGAACATATACAAATGATCCGCCTGACCATACAGCACCGTGAAGAGCTGCATACTTGTGATCTGTAGGAGGAACAAGCTTCATAAAATGCTCACGGACCATATCTGCATATTCGCCGTGAAGAGCGCTTTCAAAATCTGTATAGACAACGCCCTGAGCTGCAACTTCATCTTTGACATTATGATATACAAGCTCAGAATCGTACTGGGCTCCGACACCTGCAAGAGATTCTCTCTCTGCCTGCGGAATACCAAGCTTTTCAAAAGTGTTCTTGATATCGTCCGGAACATCTTCCCAACTACCCTGCATTCCTGTTTTTGATTTTACATATGAAGAAATAAGGTCCATATCCAGTGAATCTGTTTCTGGGCCCCAATCAGGCATCTCCATATTATTGTATATATCAAGACATTTAAGACGAAACTCTCTCATCCATTCAGGATCATTTTTTTCCTTAGAAACCTTTTCAACGATCTCTCTGGTAAATCCGGCTTCCTCTCGGTAAAAGTCTTTATCTGTTTCTTCATCTTTAAAGTCGTACATTGACTGATTGATATCAGCAACTGACTTCTTTATATCATCGAACATATCAGTCCTCATTCTATGAACAGATATAATCTCTGCTCTATATTAAATACATTAACTATAGTTCTTATCCATATATTTTAATAAGATATATTCCATTAGGAATAATCCTGTTAAACAATTATAAACTTGCTAAATATTTATTAGCTTGCTAAATATCTATAGGCTTGCTGAATATCTATAAGCTTGCTAAATATCTATAGGCTTGTTAAATATCTATAAGCTTGCTAAATATCTATAAGCTTGTTAAATATCTATAGGCTTGTTAAATATCTATAAGCTTGCTAAATATCTATAAGCTTGTTAAATATCTATAAGCTTGCTAAACATTTATAAGCTTGCTAAGCATTTATATGCCTGTTAAATATCTATAAACCTGTTATCTATTTATAAGCTTACTAAATATTTATTAGCGAAACATCATTCCTTGATAAAACGCTCAAATCCGTTCTTATTGATCTCATCAACAAGTGATCCGTCTCCGGATGCTACAAGCTGACCCTTTACAAGAACATGCGTATGATCAACATGAAGTGATTCAAGAATCTTAGTTGAGTGAGTGATGATGATAAGCGCACCATTTTCTCTCTTCTGATATTCCTCTATTCCCTTAGAAACTGTACGAACAGCATCTACATCAAGTCCTGAGTCAGTCTCATCAAGGATTGCAAGACGAGGGCTGAGCATAAGAAGCTGAAGGATCTCGGCTTTCTTCTTCTCACCACCTGAAAATCCAACGTTAAGATCACGGTCCGCATATGAAGGATCCATGTTCAAAAGCTCCATTGTAGACTCTAAGAGCTTCTTGTAAGCAAGGAGCTTAATAGGCTTACCGGTCTGTGAATGAAGAGCATTTCTAATAAAAGCTGAAAGTGATATTCCAGGTACTTCCAGAGGATTCTGGAATGACATGAACATTCCGGCAGCTGCTCTCTTATCTGTAGAAAGATCTGTTATATCCTGTCCGTCAAAAAAGATCTTACCTTCATTTACTACATAATTGGGATTACCCATAAGAGTATTACCAAGTGTAGACTTACCTGCACCATTGGGTCCCATGAGTACATGAGTCTCTCCGGGGTTAACACTTAAATTTAATTTATGCAGGATCTGCATCTCATCAACTGAGACTGAAAGATCA